>DATMJU010000555.1:0-2799 GCA_035553795.1 Vicinamibacterales bacterium | reverse complement strand
GTCAGGTGCAGGCCCTTGCTGTATGCCTGCGGCGCAACGAGCTCGAGCGCGTCCTCGATGCACGCCTGCGGATCGAACGGCTGCATGTCCAGTTCGAGCTTGCCGGCGTCGATCTTCGAGAAGTCGAGAATGTCGTTGATGATCGTCAGCAACCCGTCGCCGCTGTTGCGAATGACCTCGACGTATTCGCGCTGCGCCGGCGTCAGGTTGGTATCGAGCAGCATGGTCGTCATGCCGATCACGCCGTTCATCGGCGTGCGGATCTCGTGGCTCATGCTGGCAAGAAAGGTGCTCTTGGCCATCGCCGCCGCTTCCGCGGCGTCCTTCGCCTGCAGCAGTTGCCGGTTGGCGCTGGTCATCTCATCGCGGAGCCGGCTGACGTAGCCGCCCATGAACGCAAACCACGGCAGCGTGATGGCGATCATCAACAGCTGCAGCAGCTCGTCGGCGGGCTCGACGGTTTCCGGCTTGAAGCGCACGAGCGCGCCGACCATGGCCGCGTACGACGCAATCGCCACCGCCGCGAGGAACAGCAACTGCTTCGTGCGCAGCCGGAAGACGCCGAACAGGAACGACACCAGGAAGATGATCAGCAGCGACGAGCGGCCCTGGTCGGCGAAGTACATGACCAGCGCCATCGTCACGATCGACGACGCGAGTTGCGCGATGGTCATGCTCGCGTCGCGGAACCGGAGGTTCAGTCCGGTCTTGATCATCACGTAGAAGAACGCGACCCAGAACAGGATCATCGACGCGCCGACGATGAAGCCGGTCCGCTCCAGGCCGCCCAGCAGGTAGGCGGCATAGAGCAGGCCAATCACCATCAGCGACGTGCCGGCCGCCATCATGAAGCGTCGCAGCCGCAGGATCTGGCGATCGTCGGCCCGGGGTATGGCTGGAGTCTGCTGGCGAACGACCGGCACGATGTGAGGATAGCAGTACCCCTCGGCCGCGCTCGGGGTGACCCTGAGCCTGTCGAAGGGTAAGATCGTTGCGCTGTGATCCCGCGCCTTCGGTTCGCCCCTTCACCCACCGGCTACTTGCACGTCGGCGGCGCCCGCACGGCGCTGTTCAACTGGCTGTACGCCAGGCGCCACGGCGGCGCGTTCATCCTGCGTATTGAAGACACCGACGTCGAGCGCTCGCAGGCCGAAATGGTCACGGGCATCCTCGACGGCTTGCGCTGGCTGGGCATTGATTGGGATGAGGGCCCGGAGGTCGAAGGCCCGCACGCACCTTATTTCCAGTCGCTCCGGCTCGACCGTTACCGCGCGGCGGCAAAACAGCTGCTGGAGTCGGGACAGGCCTTTGAAGATGGCGGCGCGATTCGCTTCAAGGTGCCGCCGGGCAAGACACAGTTCGTCGATAGCGTGCACGGGCCGATCGGGTTCGACAACGAGCACATCGAGAGCTTCGTCATCCTGCGCTCCGACACGCACCCCACCTACCACCTGTCCGTCGTCGTGGACGACATCGACATGGCGATCACGCACGTGGTGCGAGGCGACGATCACATCTCGAATACGCCGAAGCAGGTGCTGCTCTACAACGCGTTCGGCAAGACCCCGCCGACGTTCGCGCACGTGCCGCTAATCATGGGCCCTGACAAGCAGCGGCTGAGCAAACGCCATGGCGCCACGTCGGTGATGGAGTACGAGAAGCAGGGGTACATCCCCGAAGCGATGTTCAACTTCCTCGCGCTGCTTGGCTGGGGCACCGGCAGCAACGACGAACTGTTTACGCGCGAAGAGCTGATTCAGCGCTTCAACCTCGAAGGAATCAGCGGCGGCAATGCGGTGTTCAACACCGAGAAGCTCGATTGGTTCAATCACCAGCACCTGTTGCGCCTCGCGGATGAAGAGCTCATAGCGAGGCTGCGGGTCTTGGGGCTTGGGGCTTGGGGCTTGGGTGCTGACGCCTGGTCCGAGGCCATTCTCAATCTGTTGCGGCCGCGATGCAAGAAGCTCACTGAGTTTCAGGATCAACTACGGCCATTCTTTGAGGAACCGGCGTCCTATGATCCGGATGCCGTGAAGAAGCAGCTGTCCGCGCCTGGGACGAAAGACCATCTGCTGGCGCTCAAGGACGTTTACGCGTCCGCGGAGTGGAATGAGGCCGACCTGGAGAAGTCGCTGCGAGCGCTCGCCGATGCGCGCACGGTGAAGGCCGGGATGCTGATTCAAGGTACACGCATCGCGATGACCGGTCGTATGGTCAGTCCAGGACTGTTCGAAATGCTGGTATTGCTCGGCCGCGAGACCGTCGTGCGCCGATTGGACGCCTTGATCAATCACCTATGAAGCGACGCGACTTCCTCAAGGCCGTGAGTGTCACGCCGATGGCGGCTGGTCTTACCCCAAGACCCTGGACCCAGGACCCAAGACCCAACGAGTTCGACTACATCATCGTCGGCGCCGGGTCCGCCGGCTGCGTGCTCGCGAATCGTCTCTCCGCGGATGCCAGCGTTCGCGTGCTGTTGCTGGAAGCCGGCGCGCCGGTGAATGACGACCCCGCCATTACCGTTCCGGGCAAGTGGGTCGGGCTCATCGGATCGAAATACGACTGGGGCTACTCCACCGAACCCGAACCGGGATTGCAGAATCGCCGCATCACGTTTCCTCGCGGCAAGGTGATCGGCGGTTCGAGCGCGATCAACGCGATGACGTTCATCCGCGGCCACCAGTTCTGCTTCGATCGGTGGGAACGCGCCGGCAATTTCGGGTGGGGCTACGAGTCCGTGCTGCCAATCTTCAAGCGGTCGGAACGAAATGAACTCGGCGAGGACTACTTCCGCGGCGG
>DATMJU010000554.1:0-2051 GCA_035553795.1 Vicinamibacterales bacterium | reverse complement strand
TGCTGGTCCTTGTGGAGAGCGTTGCAGAGGTCGTAGACCACCTGCTCGTCTTGCGCGAGATTCGGCGGAGGCACATGCGCCCACACGGCGTCGATCGTTTCCTGCGACACTCCTGCGGCCAGCGCGATGGGTGCGTGGATCTCCCACTCGAAGGATTGCTTCCAGTGCGCGGCGGTGACGAGGATGGCGAACTCGCTGAGTCGGGGCGGCAGCGCGCTGCGGTAGCGAAGATACTCACCGAGCGCACTTACGCGATTCATCAGGTCCGGGCTGACGAGCAGATCGAGGAACGGACCAAACGGCTCGACGCCGCGGAGGGCCTTGAACTCCTCGACGGCGCGAGTCTGGTCGGGTGTTAGCCCGGCTTCCCGTTCCCGGCTCCCGGATCCCGGCATCAGGCGCTGGTGGGCAACCCGTTCTTCAGCAGATCTTCCATCGCCGCCGTGAAGGTATCGATCTCTTCCAGCGGCGTGTAGATGTTCGGCGTGACGCGGATGCCGTTGTATTCCGGACGGCTGATCGCCGTCGTGATGATGCGGTACTTGTCCCACATGAACGCGTTGATACGCGCCGCCGGGATGTCCTTGATGCCGACGCACGCCACGCCGTAGACCTGATCGAGGCCGGTGTGGATCTGGATGCGCGGATTGGTCTTCAGCTTATTGGCCCAGCGCAGCGTCAGGTACCGCAGGCGTGCCGCCACGCGCTCAGTGCCGATCGCCTGGTGGAACGCGAGCGCTTCGTTGATCGCCGCCTTCGTTGCCGCCGGCGAGGTGCCGATCTCTTCGAACTTGCGGATGTCGTTGTCGCTGCGCTCCGGCGCCGCCTGCATCGGCCACGTCTTGGCGATGCGGTCCTTGCGCACGTAGAGGAAGCCGGTGCCGGTCGGCGCCAGCAGCCACTTGTGCAGGCTCGTCCCGTAGTAATCCATCTCGAGATCGCGCAGCTTGAACGGGAAGTGCGCCGCGGCGTGCGCGCCGTCGACGATGGTGATGATGCCGCGGGCGCGGGCCATGCGCGCCAGGTTCTGCACCGGGAAGATCTGGCCGGTCAGGTTGGTGATGTGGCAGAAGTGCAGCACCTTGGTGCGCGGCGTGATCGCGCCTTCGAGGATGCCGTAGAGATTCTCGCCGGTCGTCGGCACCGGGAAGTTCACCTTCTTGATGGTGATCTTGTTGCGGCGCGCGCGCTGATCCCAGGTCGTCAGCATGCGGCCGTAGTCCTGCTCGGTGGTGACGACTTCGTCGCCGGGCTCGAGGTCGATGCCGTTCTGCGCGATCTGCAGCGACTCGCTGGAATTGCGCGTGATCGCCATTTCCTCGGCATCGCAACCGAACTGCTCGGCCAGGCGGCGGCGCACCACTTCGATGTTCCGCTCGATCAGCCCGCGGTGATACACCGGCGCCTGGTTGGAATAATCGAGATAGCGCTTGTAGGCCTCGTGAACGACCGTCGGGCTCGGGCAGCTGTTGCCGTTATTGAGATTAATCAGCGAGCGGTCGAGGGTGAACGCGTTCTGGATGTCTCGCCAGTAGCTTTCATCCTGCGCCACATCGTCCGGCGTACGGTTGCCCAGCGCGCGGGAAGCCTGCGCCACCAGTTCGATGCTGTTGTCGTTGAGCACGAACGCCGAGGCGCCGACGGCGCCAGTCATCCGCAGGAATGAACGTCGGTTGGTCTTCATGGGGGAAATACTACTCTTTTCGCCGTATGTGCGCAGAGCGCACCAGTGCACTAGAATCCGCCCATGAAGAAGATATCCCTCAGTCTGTTGGCGGTGGCCGCGCTGTGTACGGCCGCCTCCGCCTCCGCTCGCTTCGAGTCAGACGAGCTACGGCGCGACCGCGCCGAAGCTGCCTACGGCAGCGAAGGCGGGCAGGATCGCGTCGATTTCGCCGTGATCGAAAAGATCAAGGCGGAGGGCATGGAGCGGTCGAAGGTGCTTGAAACATTCGACTACCTCCTGACCAACATCGGTCCCCGCCTGACCAACTCCCCTGCGCACAAGCGCGCGGTTGCGTGGACGCAGGAGCAGATGAAGGCAATGGGCC
>DATMJU010000553.1:0-8170 GCA_035553795.1 Vicinamibacterales bacterium | reverse complement strand
GGCTCGGACCACAGCCCGAGCGGATTGGTGACACCGAAGTGTTCGTGTTGCCAAACCCGAGCGGACGGAACGCGAACTTTACCTACTCCGAGATGCTGGCCGCGTTCCGCGCCTTGAAGCGACGGCTCAAGGCCTGAACGTGACCATATTCGCGATGTCGCATCCAGGGCGGAGCTCTGCCGCCTTTGGGGGGATGTTTCCCAGGTAGCAGCCCTGGATCTTGTACATCGTCGTCGGACCGCTCGCAGAGGGTGGACGAGCGACGGCCGGATCCGACGGCGCTGCGGGCGAGGCCGGATCCCGTTCGAGTGTGCCGCGATAGTTGATCGAACGGTTCTCGACAATCTCCGCGGAGAAGGTCAGTGTCTTGTAGCCGCGCGCGCGCAATTCGATGCGGCGCGTGCCCGGCGTTAGCCTCAGATCATCACCGAGATCAGCTGGTGTGCCGACGAAGACATCATCCACGTAGATTTGCAGCAGCGCGCGCGGCTCTACGTCGAGCGTCAGAAATCCGATCGCGGGAGGCGCAGGCGGCGGCTCGGGCACGACGCGAGCCGGGACCGGCGCTGGCGGAGGAGGCGTCACCGTCGAGGATGTCGGCTCCTCATACTGCGTGTATGGATACGACGGCACCACATAGATCACGCCACTGTGATAGCGGCGTCCGCGATCGTACCGGTCGTCGTCATGCCGGTTGTTGTTCGAGCGGCGCGTTGGAGACTGGCCGCGTTCCCATGACGGAGGGCCCTGGCGTTCCCACCAGGGAGCCTGCTTCTGTTCCCAGGAAGGAATGGTGGGATTGAAGCCGATTGAGGGACGGCCGGAGCGCCGCTGATCGGAATCCCGATCGGAACTCCGGTCACGCTCTCTCGATCCGCGGTCACCGGTCCGTCGATCATCGTCGCGACGTTGCTGCGCTGTTGCGGTGACAGGCAACGTCAGGAGCACCGCCAGCAAGCAGAGGTATTTCACACAACACCCGTGTCGTCAGGTTGGCATCGCTAAACGACAGTCTCATTGTGCACCAAAGCGGGTGCTAGGTGCGGTTGAGGTAGCTGTCCACTGCTGCGGCGGCTCGACGGCCGTCGTCGATGGCCCAGACGATGAGCGACTGGCCGCGCTGCATGTCGCCGGCGGTAAAAACCCCGGAAACGCTGGTCATCCAGTGCTCGTCACGCCACACGGTGCCGCGATCGGTGAGCTTCACGTCGAGCTCAGTTAGCAAACGGCCGGGCTCGGGACCCACGAAGCCCATCGCTAGCAGGACGAGGTCGGCCTTCATTTCGAAATCGCTGCCAGGCACGGCGTCGAACGATACACGACCGTTGGTGGTCACGCGAGTTACCTTGTGCCCACGTAGCGCGCGCACGCGTGTGCCGTCGCCGACGAGTTCAGTTGTGGCCACCGCGTAGACGCGATCGCCGCCTTCTTCATGCGCCGAGGACGTGCGGAAGACGTTGGGCCAGAGCGGCCACGGATTGTCCGCCGCGCGCTGATCGGGTGGCGTCGGCAGCAACTCGAGCTGCGACACCGATGCCGCGCCCTGGCGATGCGCGGTGCCGAGGCAATCGGCGCCGGTATCACCACCGCCGATGATGACGACGTGCTTGCCGGCGGCGGAGATCCACGGAAGCTCGTCGCCTTCGCAGTTCCGGTTCTGCTGCGTGAGGTAGTCCATGGCGAAGTGCACGCCCTTGAGTTCTCTTCCGGGTACTGACAGGTCGCGCGGCCTGCCGGCTCCGCCGGCGAGCACGACGGCATCAAACTCACGCCGAAGATCCTGGGCGGTGAGATCCTCACCAACGTTCACACGCGCGCGGAACACCACGCCCTCGGCCGTCAGCAGCTCGAGTCGTCGATTGAGGACACGCTTCTCCAGCTTGAACTCGGGAATGCCGTACCGCAGCAGGCCGCCGATGCGATCGGACTTCTCGAACACGGTGACGCTGTGGCCGGCGCTATTCAGTTGCGCGGCCGCGGCCAGACCCGCTGGTCCCGAGCCTACAATCGCGACCTTCTTCCAGGTGCGCGATGCCGGCGGCCTCGGCACGATCCACCCCTCGTCAAAGGCGCGATCGACGATCGACAGCTCGATCGACTTGATCGTCACCGCATCCTTGTTGATGCCGAGCACGCATGACCCTTCGCAGGGCGCGGGGCACAGCAGGCCCGTGAACTCGGGAAAGTTGTTGGTGTGGTGCAGCCGGTCGATCGCCGCGCGCCAATTGTCGCGATAGACGAGATCGTTCCAGTCGGGAATCAAGTTGCCGAGCGGACACCCCTGGTGACAGAAGGGGATGCCGCAGTCCATGCACCGTGACGCCTGCCGCGTCAGTTCGTCGGCAGGATACGCGTAGTAGACGTGCCGATAGTCCCCGACACGCTCCTCGACGGGACGCGCCGGCGGCTTTACGCGACCGATTTCGATGAAACCAGTTGCTTTGCCCATTCCGTTTGCGCCTTCTTGAATTCACGGGGCATGACGACGACAAACTGTCGTGCCGCCTCCGACCAGTGGTTGAGCACACGGCCGCCAATTGCGCTGCCAGTCAGTGCGACGTGCTGCTCGATCAGGTCGCGGACCGTGTGCAGATCTTTCGGCGACTCGAGCCGCTCGAGATCGACCATGTCGATGTTGCAGTTGAGTGCGAACGAGCCGTCAGGATCGAGGACGTATGCAATGCCGCCGCTCATGCCGGCAGCGAAGTTTCGGCCGGTCTGGCCAAGCACCACGACGCGTCCGCCGGTCATGTATTCGCACCCGTGGTCGCCAACGCCTTCGACGACGGCGACCGCGCCGCTGTTGCGCACCGCGAAACGTTCGCCGGCGACACCGCTCACAAACGCAGCACCGCTGGTCGCGCCATACAGGGCAACGTTGCCGATGATGACGTTCTCTTCCGCGGCGAAGGCCGCATTCACGGGAGGCCGCACGATCAGGCGCCCGCCCGACAGTCCCTTGCCGACGAAATCGTTCGCTTCTCCTTCGAGCGTGAGCGTAATGCCGCGAGGAATAAAGGCGCCAAAGCTTTGGCCGGCGGATCCCTTGAGCGCAACGCGAATGGTGTTATCAGGCAGTCCGTCGCCACCAAACTTCTTCGTCACCTCGTAACCGAGCATGGTGCCGGTGGTGCGGTCGGTGTTGCGGATGTCGAACGACATCTCCACCGGCGCGCGCGACTCCAATGCAGGCTTCGCACCCTCGATCAGGTGGTGGTCGAGGACATGTGCCAGGCCGGCATCCTGCTTGTAGGTGTTCCGGCGCGCGACGTTGTCCGTGGGATCCGGGATGAAGAGCACGGGCGAGAGGTCGAGGCCTTTCGCCTTCCAGTGATCCATCGCGGGCTCGAAATCCAGGCACTCAGCGCGGCCGACCATGTCGGCGAGCGTGCGGAACCCAAGCATCGCCATCAGCTCGCGCACTTCCTCCGCGATGAAGCGGAAGAAGTTCTCGACGAACTCAGGCTGGCCCGTGAACGTCTTGCGCAGTTCGGGATCCTGCGTCGCGATGCCGACCGGGCACGTGTTCAAGTGGCAGACGCGCATCATCACGCATCCCATGACCACCAACGGCGCGGTGGCAAACCCGAACTCCTCGGCGCCGAGCAAAGCCGCGACGACCACGTCACGCCCCGTCTTCATCTGGCCGTCAACCTGGACGACGATGCGATCGCGGAGCTTGTTCATGAGCAGGACCTGCTGCGTTTCAGCAAGACCGAGCTCCCACGGCACGCCCGCGTGCTTCAGGCTGGTGAGCGGCGACGCGCCCGTGCCGCCGTCGTGGCCCGAGATCAGCACCACATCGGCGTGCGCCTTCGACACGCCGGCGGCGACCGTGCCGACGCCCGACTCGGCGACCAGCTTCACGTGGACGCGTGCCTTCGGGTTGGCGTTCTTCAGGTCGAAGATCAACTGCGCGAGGTCTTCAATCGAGTAGATGTCGTGATGCGGCGGCGGAGAGATCAGTCCGACGCCCGGGGTCGAGTGGCGAACCTTGGCAATCCACGGGTAGACCTTGTGGCCGGGCAACTGGCCGCCCTCACCGGGCTTGGCGCCCTGCGCCATCTTGATCTGCAGGTCGTCCGCGTTGACCAGGTACTCGCTGGTGACGCCGAATCGACCCGATGCGACCTGCTTGATCGCGCTGCGGCGCGAATCGCCGTTGGCATCAGGCACGTATCGGGACGGATCCTCGCCACCCTCGCCGGTGTTGGACTTCGCCCCCATGCGGTTCATGGCGATCGCGAGGGTCTCGTGCGCTTCCTGGCTGATCGATCCGTACGACATGGCGCCGGTCGAGAAGCGCCGCAGGATGGCGTCGACGGATTCCACCTGGTCGAGCGGCACGGGAGGCCCGAACGGTTTAAGCCCGAACAATCCGCGCAGGGTCGACCGGGCCTTGCTCTGATCGTCCACGAGTTGCGTGTACTGCTTGAAGATGTCGTACTGCCCCGTGCGCGTGGCGTGCTGCAGCTTGAAGACCGTGTCCGGGTTGAAGAGGTGCAGCTCGCCGTCACGGCGCCACTGGTACTCGCCGCCGCTTTGCAGTTCGTTGGTGCGCTGCGGCGCGTAAGCGCGCGCATGGCGCATTGCGACCTCCGCCGAGATCTCTTTCACGCCGACGCCACCGATCTTCGATGCGGTGGAGGTGAAGTAACGCTCGACAAACGCGCGGTCGAGGCCGACGGCTTCGAAGATCTGCGCGCCGCAATAGCTCTGCAGCGTGGAGATGCCCATCTTCGACATCACCTTCAACACGCCCTTGTTGAGCGCCTTGATGTAACGCTTGACGGCATCGTTGTGCGACAGGTTGGGCAGCAGCCCCTGGCGGATCAGGTCATCGAGCGACTCGAACGCGAGGTACGGGTTGACCGATCCGGCACCGTAGCCAAGCAGCAGCGCAATGTGATGCACCTCGCGGGCCTCACCGGTTTCGATCAGCAGGCCGCACTTGTGGCGCGTGCCTTCGCGGACGAGGTGATGGTGGACGCCGGCGACCGCGAGCAGGCTCGGAATGGGCGCGTGCTCGGCATCAACACCGCGGTCGGAGAGGATGAGCACACCGACACCGGCTTCAACGGCGACGCTGGCCTTGCGGCACAGTTGCTCCATCGCCCGCTCGAGCCCCGGCCCGTCTTCCCTTGGATCGTAGAGCAGCGGCAGCGTCGTCGATCGAAACGGCGAGCCCGGCGGCAGGTGCCGCAGCTTCGCGACCTGGTCGTTGTGGAGAACGGGAAAGTCGACCTTGATCTGCCGGCAGGCCTCGGGCCCGGGCTCGAGCAGGTTGGCTTCCGCGCCGATCGTCACGCCCATCGACGTGACCAGCTCTTCTCGAATCGCATCGAGCGGAGGATTGGTGACCTGCGCAAATAACTGCTTTAAATAGTCGTAGAGCAGTCGCGGCTTGTTCGACAGCACTGCGAGCGCGGTGTCCGTGCCCATCGACCCGATGGGCTCTTCACCGTTGAGCGCCATCGGCGTCAGCAGCAGGCGCAGGTCTTCCTGCGTGTAGCCAAAGGCCTGCTGGCGCCGAACCACGGTCTGGTGATCCGGCCGCTCAGCGAACGCGCTGGGGAGGTTTTCGATGTCAACCAGGTGCTGCGCGAGCCACTCGCCGTACGGCTTCTCCGCGGCGAGCGTCTGCTTGATCTCGGTGTCGCTGATGATGCGGCCTTCGCCGGTGTCGATCAGCAGCATCTTGCCAGGTCGCAGCCGATCCTTGACGATGACGCGATCGGCGGGAATGTCGAGGACGCCGACCTCGGACGCCATGATCACCAGGTCGTCGGTGGTGATGCAGTAGCGCGATGGGCGCAGACCGTTGCGATCGAGCACGGCGCCAATCAACCGGCCGTCGGTGAACGTGATGGATGCGGGACCGTCCCACGGCTCCATCAGCGACGAGTGGTACTCGTAGAAGGCTCGAACCGACGGATCCATCGCCGGGTTTCCCGACCACGGCTCGGGGATCATCATCAGCACCGCGTGCGGCAGCGACCTTCCGGCCATCACCAGGAACTCGAGCACGTTGTCGAAGGTGGCGGTGTCACTGCCACCCGGCGCAATCACCGGCAGGACCTTCTTCAAGTCCTCGCCGAACACGCTCGACTGCAGCAGGCCTTCGCGCGCCTTCATCCAGTTGATGTTGCCGCGCAGCGTGTTGATCTCGCCGTTGTGCGCGACGTAGCGATACGGATGCGCCAGCGGCCACGACGGGAAGGTGTTGGTGGAGAAGCGCTGGTGAACGAGCGCCAGAGCGGACTCGACGTCGGCGTCCGACAGGTCGGGGAACATTCCCTCGATCTGCGTCGCAGTCAGCATGCCCTTGTAGATCAGCGTGCGCGACGACAGGCTGCAGATGTATAGACCGCTCGCCTCTCGTTCAATGCGCTTCCGGATGACGTAGAGCTTGCGCTCGAGACTCTCGCCGTTCCCGGCTTCCCGTTCCCGGTTCCCGGCTTGGTGCGCGATAAAGACCTGTTCGAATCGTGGAGCGACGGACGCCGCCGTCTTGCCGATCTTCGAGAGATTGACTGGCACCTGGCGCCAGCCAAGGAGCGATTGGCCTTCCTCGGCGACGATGCGTTCGACGACCGACTTGCACGCCGCTCGCGCGTCCGGGTCATGAGGCAGGAAGACCAGTCCGCAGCCGTACGCGCCGGCCTCAGGGAGTGCGAACGGCACCGCCTTGCGGAGGAATCGATCGGGAGTCTGGATCAGGATGCCCGCGCCGTCGCCGGTGTCCGGATCGGACCCGCACGCGCCGCGGTGCTCGAGGTTGATGAGGAGGTCGAGGGCCGACCGGACTATCTGGTGCGAGCGTGCGCCCTTGATGTTGGCGACGAAGCCAACACCGCACGCGTCATGTTCTTCACTTGGGCGATATAAGCCCCGCTGATCACTTGGGTCCATGCCGTCTTCCCCACAGCCGAGAAGCTATTAGAAAGAAAGCCGACTCATAACAAAAGCGCAATCTAACTATACAAACGGTAACTAAAGTAGATGGGTTACGAAACGCTCCCGCAATGCATCTGGTCTCGAAAACTGATGGATGGGCGGGCGGCTATTCCACTGGTTGAACCGGCGTCACCGCGTCCTGGTCTGTTTCGCCGGTGCGGATGCGGACGATCTTCTCGATCGGCAGCACCATGATCTTGCCGTCGCCGACTTCGCCCGTCCGTGCGCCGGCGAGGATCGCGTCGATGGTCGGTTGCACGAAATGATTCGAGACGCCGATCTCGAGACGCACCTTCTCGGCCAGCGCCATCTTCACGCTGGTGCCGCGATAGTTCTCGACGTGTTCCATTTCGCCGCCGTGTCCCTGCACCCGGCTGATCGTCAGGCCGCGCACTTCGGCGTGGAACAGCTGCTCGAGCACATCACTCAGCTGTTCGGGACGGATGACGGCGACGATCAGTTTCATAGTCTGCCTCCGCCGGGAACGGTCACGGCATCCGCGGCGCTTTGTGCGATCGCCGCGACCTTCGGCTTCACGAGGATCGCGCCGTCGCCGTGCGTGTAGGCTTCTTCACCGTGATCACACACGTCCAGGCCGAGCTTCTCATCGCGACCGTCACTCCTTAGCGGCATCACCCAGGCGAGCGCCTTCAGGATCACGAACGTCGCCGTGCCGCTGTACGCGAGCACGATCAACACGCTCGCAATCTGCGTCAGCAGTTGAGCGGGGTTGCCGGCGAGCAATCCATTCGCTCCGCCGCTCCACGCCGCATCGGCGAAGACGCCGGTCAGGATCGCTCCGGTCGCGCCGCCGAGCCCGTGCGCCGCGACGACATCCAGCGAGTCGTCCAGCTTGGTCTTGGCGCGGTAGATCAGCGCGAAGTAGCTGGGCACCGCGCCAATCGCGCCCATGATGATTGCCGAGAGCGGGCTGATGTAGCCGGCCGCCGGTGTGATGACGACGAGCCCGACGACGATTGCAGTGGCGGCGCCGACCGCGGTGACGGTGCCGCCGCGGAGCAGATCGATCAGCGTCCACGCCGCGAGAGCCGCCGCGGGTGCCAGCAGCGTGTTCGCAAACGCCAGCGTCGCGGTCGTGCCGGCGGACAAGGCGCTGCCTGCATTGAAGCCGAACCACCCGAACCACAACAGGCCGGCCCCGAGCATCGTGAACGGCACGTTGTGCGGAAGGATGGCGTGACGTCCGTAGTCC
>DATMJU010000552.1:0-8742 GCA_035553795.1 Vicinamibacterales bacterium | reverse complement strand
CGCCCGGCGGTGACGCAGGTCGTGGCGTGGGCGGCGAGCAACGGCGATCGCAGCGAGAATGCCGACTATCAATATGGCAAGCGGCGGCTGCGGCAGATCGATTCGCGCATCCGCTTTCTTGGCAAGCGGATCGATGCGGCGGAGGTGATCGATCCGGCGGCGCCGCGCCCGGCATCAGCCGCCACCCGAGTGTTCTTCGGCGCCACCGTGCGGTTCAGCAACTCGTCCGGCGAAGAGCGCGAAGTCAGTATCGTTGGCGCTGACGAAGTCGACCTGCACAAGAACTACATCAGTTGGGTGTCACCCCTCGCCCGCGCGTTGATGAAATCAAAGGAAGGGGACCGCGTTGTTCTTCGCGCGCCTGGTGGGACAGAGAACCTGGAGATCCTGGAAGTGGAGTACAAGCACATTCCGGTCGATCCGTTCGTGGAGCCGCCGGGTGCCGAGGCTCATCGCATTGTGAAGTAGGCGGAGCGTTGGTGGAGGAGTCATGGCGAAGGTGACAGGAATCGGCGGCGTGTTCTTCAAATCCACCGGCGATCACAAGAAGCTCGGCGAGTGGTACAGCAAGAATCTTGGCATCACGCTGGAGCCGTGGGGCGGCGCGGTCCTCAACTGGACGGATGACAAGGCGGACGATAACGGTCTCACCGTGTGGAACGCGGCTGACAAGGACACCAAGTGGTTCAGCCCCAGCACCGCGAGCTTCATGATCAACTACCGCATCGACAACATGGCCGAAATGCTGGCGCAATTGAAGCAGAACGGCGTCGAGATCCTGAAGGGTCCTGAGTCGCATGAGAATGGCAAGTTCGCGTGGGTGCTCGACCCCGACGGCAACAAGGTCGAGTTGTGGGAACCGATGGCGTGGGACGACAAGAACAAGGAGAAGTGACGTGGCGCGCACGTTGCAGAGGCGCACTCCATGAATCTCGACCCTAACGGCGTTCTTCTCTCATGCGCGTCGTGCGGCACCACCAACCGGCTGCGCTACGACGGGCTCGACAAGGCCACGCGGTGCCCGAAATGCAAAGCGGATCTGCCGCGGCCCAATGAACCGATCGACGTGTCGACCACCGAGCAGTTCGATGCCGCCGTCGCCAACTCGTCGATTCCCATCGTGGTGGATTTCTGGGCCGCCTGGTGCGGTCCGTGCCGCATGGTCGCGCCCGAGATCAAGAAGGTCGCAGAGCATCTTGCCGGCAGGGCACTGGTGCTGAAGGTCGACACCGACGCGAATCCAGATCTGTCGGCACGCTTCGGCATTCGATCGATCCCGACGATCGGCGTGTTTGCGAACGGACGTGAAGTGAACCGGGTGTCCGGCGTGCGGCCGGCGGCGGCCATAGAAGCGATGGTCCCGTAGACGCTATTTCACGGTTGCCGTCGCCCCCATTGTCGAGCCGCAACGGCAAGGGTGGCCGGCAGATCACGCAGGGCGGGATTGCCGAGCGCAATGGCGTGTGACGCGCGCCCGATCGCCGAGGCCGGATGCAGCCACGGCGCAGGCTCGCCGAGCTCCTCCTCATACGCGGCTGCTACAGCGCAGTAGGGCGACAAGCCGGCGGACAGTCTCGCAGCGCTTGCCGGATCCCACGGCTTCGGTTGTCCCAACGCGTGCACTAACGGCGGCAATCCGGTCAGCGCGTGGCGGAGGCGATGCCGCAGTGGATAGTTGGCGTAAGCACCCCACGCCGCATGAAGAATGTCGAGCGGTGGCTGCAGCATCTTGACTGGAACGTTCGCGAATCGCGTGGAGCCGATGAGTGCCGCAAGCCCGTCCTGGTCGCTGACGAGATGACGCGGCCGCTGCGCGACAGGCTGCGCCTGCGCCAGGACGTAGGCAGGTTCCTGTAGCAGCTCACGCCAGGCCGCGACGAGCGGTTGATGCGTCCTCGTGATGCGGACTACCGCCGAATTGATCGCGACCGGAAAGGCGCGGCCTACCGTGAAACCAAACGCTTCAGTGCGGAGTGCGCTGCCGTCTCCTCCGATCGGCGATGCCGGCTCGCCGGCCACCACCATCGTGTCTTGAGAGAGTGCGCCCCAGGCCGCGCGGAAATCGCGCGTCAACACGACATCGGCATCGATCCACACCACATCGTCAAAACCCGCATCGAGGCGATCGAGCAGGATGGTCGGCTTCGTGTTCCAGGAGGACGGCCAGCCGGCGCGTGTCGCGCAGAGCTTCAACGATCGATGCGTGCGGGCCCATTGCTCGAACGCCCGCGGAAATAACGGGCTGAAGGCATGCAGCTCGACGCCGGGACAATGCCGCTCAAGGCTGAGCGCGAGCAGCTTGAGACCGACCAGGGCGTGCGGGCGATCCTCGGCGGTACAGACAATCATGTGTGTTCACGCACAGGGCGGTGCGTCTCAGATTTACTTCGCGTTCGCGAACACCCCGGCGTTCCTTTCCGGGTAGGTCTCGTAGACATGTTCGAACAGCGTTGAGCACTTCGCCTGGTAGATCTCAGGCGTGTAGACGCGCGGCAAACCAGAGTCGAGTGCGTCTTCGATAGCCAGCTTCAACTGCGACCTGGCGGCTGCCTTCTGGCGCCAATTGAGTACAAGCAGTTCCTTGAGACGCTTCAGCAGTTCCTTCGCGACCTTCTTCACCTCGGACCGTTCATCCGTGTTCAGTTCAGGCGCTGGTCGCGTCAGGATGTCGAAGATCACCAGTTCCTCTTCGCTGAGGTTCTCACGGACGTGGCGCGCCTCTTCATCGTCCAGGCTATTGGAGAGCTTGAGCAGCTCCTCGAACACCTGCTGGATGTTGCGGCTGCCATTGTTGTAGCTCTCGATCAGCTCCTCGAACTTCTGCGCGAAATCGGCTCGGGTGCGGTTCAGGCTGAGGAGGTGTTCCAGCCTGGCGCGGATGGCCGCCTTGAGCGCCTCGAGGTCTGTGTGCTTGTGCTTCGATTCTTTGAAACGTTGCGCAAGCGCCTCGAAGTTGATCTTTGAAAGATCGAGTGCGGGCGGCCCGTCTTCGCGGATAGTCAGGCCGGTGATCGAATCATCGAGTAGTCCCGTGATCTGGCTGAGGATCGTGGCGATGTCCGGAGGATTGGGGTTGAGCTTGGCCCGGATCGCGCCGGCCAGTGTGCAGATGCCGGCGACGCGTGTCGCAAACGACAGCGCAGCAGGATCGGGCTTGACGGCGCGATAGAGCGTGGCCACCAGCTTCTCGTGGCCGAAGAACTCCCGACGCACACCCTCGGGGGAGATCAACGCATTGATGGCGTTCTCGACGGCGGCCAGCCGTTCCATGCCAGCGGGAGGCAATGCCTCGATTGCTTCAAGACCGACACCGTGGCTCGCGCAGAACGCGGTGGTCGCTGCGATCGAGTCGCGCAATGACGCGACCAGTTGTGCCTTGTCCTTCACCGGATTGGCGCCGTCTTTGCCCGCGCCGTAGATAGCCAGCGCCTTTTCGAGGGACGCGAAGACGTTGGCGTAGTCCACGATCACGCCGCTATGCTTGCCGGGGAAGACGCGGTTGGCGCGCGCGATGGTCTGCATCAGCGTGTGGTTGCGCATCGGCTTGTCGAGATACACCGTTGAGCAACTCGGCGCGTCGAACCCTGTCAGCCACATGGCGCAGACGAACACCAGGCGCAGCGGATCGCCGGTCTCCTTGAACTTCTCGTCGAGCGCTGGCTGCGAGTCGTTCATGCGCCTGCGGTGCGGCTCGATGTCGAGGCCGAGCTTCTTCATCTGCTCGATCTCGTTCTGACCGGGTGACACGATGACCGCCATGTCGGTCTCGGTCAGTACCGCCAACCGTTGCTTCAGTGCCTCCTGCTCGGAGCGGGGAAGATCGAAGCGCCCGAGCTCATTCTTGACCCGCGCGGTTTCGGCGTCCCAGTGCTTCCGCACCTTGTCGTGCATCTTGAGCGCGGTGGCCTTGTCGATCGAGACCACCATGGCTTTGCCGACGAATCCGCGCCCGAGGAAGTGCCGCACGATGTCCTTGGCCACGGTTTCCAGCCGGTCATCACGGGTGATCAGGTGGTACTGCTGCCCGAGTACCTTCTCGAGTTTCTCTTCCTGGCTCGCGTCGAGATCGGCATCTTCAATCAGGCGGTAGATGTCGTCGTTCAGGTCGGCATTGACGAGTTGCAACTCCGGCGTGCGGTTCTCGTAGAACAGCGGCACCGTGGC
Source organism: Vicinamibacterales bacterium (assembly GCA_035553795.1). GTDB lineage: Bacteria > Acidobacteriota > Vicinamibacteria > Vicinamibacterales > UBA2999 > 12-FULL-67-14b. The sequence goes on along the minus strand of DATMJU010000552.1, from coordinate 4,578 downwards.
GCCGTCTTCGACCGACTGCTGGAAGTCGTAGATCGAGACGTAGTCGCCGAACACTTCCTTGGTGCGTTCCTCGCCGGCGATCAGCGGCGTGCCGGTGAAGGCCAGGAACATCGCTTTCGGCAGTGCCGCGCGCATGTTGAGTGCCAGCGTGTCGTACTGGCTGCGGTGCGCCTCGTCTGTCAGCACGATCACGTCCGCCCGATCCGTCAGCGGCTCGGGCGTCTGGAACTTGTGCACGAGCGTGAACACGTAGCGGTGATTGCCGCGGAGCAACTCGCGCAGGTGCGCGCCGCTGGAGGCGTGGCACTTCTTGCTGTCGCCCTCGCTGACCGCATCGACGGCCTTGAAGGTCTTGGCGATCTGATCGTCCAGCTCCACGCGATCGGTGACGATAACGAAGGTCCAGTTGCCGGCGAGCTTCCTCAGCACCTTCTGGGCGAAGAACACCATCGAGAAGCTTTTGCCGCTGCCTTGTGTCTGCCAGAACACGCCGCCGCGCCCGTGGCCCATCTTGCGCGCGTCCAGCATTGACACGATGGCGTTGTTCACGCCCAGGAACTGATGGTTCTGGCCGATGATCTTGACCAATCCCGCTTTGTGCTCGGAGAACAGCGTGAAGTTCTCGACGAGGTCGAGCAAACGCGACCGATCGCAGGTTCCGCGCAGAATCACTTCGAGCGACACCCGCCTCGGCTCATCTTCGCGCTCGATGCGTTTCCACTCGAAGAAGCGTTCCCAGTCAGCGGTGAGCGAGCCGACTCGGCCTTCGGTGCCGTTGCTGGCGATCAGCAGGGTATTGAACCAGAACAACTGCGGGACTTGCTGCTTGTAGTGGGTGATGTTCTCATCGAACGCGGCCCGCGCCGGCACGCCGGGTTTCTTGAGTTCGATCACCACCCATGGCAGGCCATTGACGAAGCCAACGAGATCGGGCCGGCAGGTGTAGAGGCTGCCGACGACGCTGAACTGGCTGACGAGGAGGAAGTCGTTCTGCTCGGGGGCTTCCCAGTTCACCACCCGCACGCGCTCCGGTTTCTGCCCGCCGTTGTCGACGTCGGGCACAGATACCGGCACGCCGTCCTTGAGGAGAAGATAGACCTCTCGGTTCGCGGCTTCGAGGCTCATCGCCGACCGATCGCGCGAGAGTTCATCGATGGCGGTCTGGATCGCGTCGGCAGGAAGCCCAACGTTCAACGAGGTCAGCGCCGATCGCAGGCGGTCCACCAGCACGACCTCGCCCTTGGTCTCGCGACCGAGCGTGCCGTCCGCACCGAACGTTTCATCGAGCGCCGACACCGTCGTCCAACCGAGCGCGGCGAGCAGGCCGATGGCGGGCTGCTCGACGAGTTGGTCTTCGGTGTAGGCGTGCGGGCTCATGCGGAGAGGGACTCCACGTCGATCTGGCCGGACAGCAAGCGGGGCAGCAGCAGGTCGCGCGTGCGGCGGAGCACGTCGATCTTCTGATGCAGTTCGTGGACGAGGCCAAAGCTTGGTTCGACGATCTCAGAGAAACGATCGAGGAGGTCTTGGGGAGGCTGGGCAAGCTGTAGGTCGTCGAAACACTTCTCCTGCACCCGCTGCCGGCCAGTCGCGCCAGACATGCTCTTGATGGCCACACCGCGAAACCAATCGCTGCGGGCGAGCAGATAGACCATCTCGGGCGTTAGGCTACGTGATCGCAGGACGATGAACTCAGTTGAACCGAACGCGACCGAGTTCGGACCAGGCAGGAACTGGACAAAGCCGGTCTTTCCGTTTTCTAGACAGGGTGTAATCCGAGCAAACAGCGTGTCGCCATTCTGGAACTTAGCGCCGCTATTGCCTGAGCGGGATTCGATGTCGCTGATGAGCATCGAGTCGTTTGAAAGGCATCCCATCGGCACAAATGGCTTCTCGCCTTCGCGGGGCACGGTCACGCGAGGGTTGACCTCCATGCATTCAGTCAGCCGTTTGACGGCCCACCCCTGTGGAATCTCACCGAGGGCAGAGTCGACACGGGGGACGGATTCATGGCCGGGGAAGCGGAAGTGGACGAACCACTCGCGGTAGAGGGCGCGGGCCATCGACTCCAGGATCTTGATGCGCCGCTGGCTGTTTTCGATCAGTTCGTCGTAGGCTGACACGATCCCAGCGATACGTTGCTGGATTGCGATGCTGGGCAGCGGTATTTCAATCAGTCGCAGGTTGCCCTGCGACAATTTAGGTTGGGCGGCACCTGTTACAAATGGCTTGATGTCGGCATGGTTTAGACATGCGAGGAGGAAGGTGTCATCGGCGATGTCTGGTTTACCGCGCAGTATGTGGGCGTGATTGTTAACCCAGAACTTCCCAGTTGCAAAGAGTGCAAGGGGCAGCTTCTTGCTGTTTAGGTTTTCGCCGTCCTCCGCGACGAGGATATACCTTCCATCAAAGATGTATCCGTCGATGTGGTCGATGATTCCTTGGGCGCCATAATAAGGGAACTGGCCCTTTCGCTCTTGGCGTTGGCGACTGTTCAGGGGTACACGCTGGGCATCAAACAAGTCGACGACATCGCCGAGCTTGGCTGTCGGCCACTTCCTAGTGGCTGTCATTGCGCCAAAATCCCCGCGACGTTCTTGGCGATGGTGAATTCGAGCTCCCGCCCTCTCGCATTAAGGGCCTCGAGCTCTTCGTTTAGCGTCGCCAGCTGATCCTTGAAATCCTCATCGCTCACTTCCTCGCCAGGCGCGACGCCGACATAGCGCCCCGGATTGAGCGACCAACCTTGGGCCTCGATCTCGGTGAGCGTTGTCTGCCTGCACAGGCCGGGGACGTCGGCATACGCAGGCTTCTTGCCGAACACTTCCTTCAACTTCGCAGCGGTCTCCTCGGTGCCCATGGTCAAGTCCGGCGCTTCGCCGCGATACAGGCGCACGAGGTTTGCGATGAAGCTGATTTGTGCCGGCGACCAGTCGCGGTGCGCGCGGTCTACCTGGCGATAGATGTGGCGCGCGTCGATGAACAGAACGGTATCGGCGCGCTTGGTCTTCGCCTTCCCTCGATCGAAAAACCACAGCGTGCACGGCAGCGTGACGGTGTAGAACATGTTCGGGCCGACCGCGACCATCACATCCACCGCCCGCGACTCGATCAGCTTCTGCCTCAGGTCCTGCTCGCTTGATCGGGCATCAGACGCCGAGTTCGCCATCACGAAGCCGGCTCGACCCTTGGTGTTGAGCGCCGAGTAAAAAAGCTGAATCCACAGGTAGTTGGCGTTGTCGGTGCGCGGCAGGCCGAAAGGGAAGCGGCGGCCCGCGCCGACCATGTCCTTGAGGCGCTCCTTGTCCACCGCATTGACGTTGAACGGCGGATTCGCGAGCACGAAGTCGAACTGGCCGGTTGCCGAGTGCGGATCGTCGTAGTAGCTGTTGACGTTGCCGCCGTGGCGGATGTCCCCTTCGAGACCGTGCACGGCCAGATTGAGACGACACAGTCGACCCGTCTCATCGGTTTTTTCGACGCCGCAGATGGACAGCTCCGCTGCCGGGTTCTTCTGATGCTCGGCCACGAACCGCGCCGACTGCACGAACATGCCGCCGGAACCGCACGCGGGGTCAAGGATGCGGCCGTGGAACGGCTCGATAATCTCGGTCAGCAGTTTGACGATGCTGGAGGGCGTGTAGAACTCGCCACCGCCTTGTCCCTCGGTCATGGCAAACTCGCCGAGGAAGTATTCGTAGATGCGGCCGAAGGCATCGAAGTCGAGCGAGGCCGGGATCTCGGAGATCTTCTTGAGCAGTTCCTTGAGCAGCGTGCCGGTGAAGAGATTGAACGTCTTCGGCAGCACGCCGGCGAGCTGCGTGTTGTGCTTTTCGATCTCACGCATCGCCGCATTGACCTTGCCGCCGATGTTCGCGGATTCGGGCAGCGTCAACAGATAGTCAAAGCGCGCTTCGGGCGAGAGGTAGAGCACGTTCTCGGCGTGGTAGGCCGCAGGTTCGTCGACGCGACTGCCGCGTCGTGATGACGCTCCGGCTTTCTCCAGCTTCTTGCGCAGCACATCAAAGCGCAACTCGGCGAAGCGCAGGAAGATCAGGCCGAGGATCGGACCGGAGTACTCCTGCGCTTTCAGGCCAGAGTTGGCGCGAAATTGATCGGCTGCGTCCCACAGTCTCTTTTCCAGCGAGGTGGAGGCGGTGTCTTTTTCGGTTGGTGCAATCCAGCGCATGAATGTTTGGTCGCAATTATTGCCGACTGTCGGCAGCTTTTGCGATCTAACCGTTAGGGCAGCTGGTTGAACCAACCCCGCCACCTGCCGCCGCTTACTCGGATCTTCCTAGTGAGATAGAATCTCGAACCGGTTACGGTTAAAAGCTAGGAGTAGATCTGCGTGCCATTCGACATTCGAAGTCTGTTGAAAAGCTGGCCGCCTGCCGTGGCGATACCAGTATTCGTTGCGGTATTGGTGGCGGGGCCGGCGTATAGCCAGACGCCACCCCCAGAGCAGCAATTGCCTGCGACGCCGCTTCCACCTGCAACGAAACTTGAAGGCTTCAAACCTGCGGCGGGAAGTGTGACGACCCTCGGGTATGACGAACTCGGAAGGATTGCCCCAGG
>DATMJU010000551.1:0-2805 GCA_035553795.1 Vicinamibacterales bacterium | reverse complement strand
ATGGCTCTGCACCGACACCACGATGCGCGACGCGGACTCGCCGAACAGGCGGGCATTCACTTCCAGCGCGGTCGCCGGCTCGCCCGACGGCTCGTCGGTCACCGCGGTGATGTTCGCGGTCACGCCGAGGCCGCCATTATCGAACGTGCACTCCGCGATTGCGATCGCCAATCCGCCTTCTGAACAATCGTGCGCGGACTCGACACAGCCGTCACGGATCAGCTTGACGATCAGCGCCTGCAGCGCGCGTTCGCGCTTCAAGTCCAGCTTCGGGGCCCGGCCGGCGACAAGGTCGTGCATCGTGGCCAGGTATTCGCTGCCGCCCAGCTCGCCAAGGTTGTCGCCGAGCAGCACCACCGCCGAGCCTTCCGTCTTGAACGCCCGCGTCGTGGTCTTCGATGCATCCTCGAGCAGTCCCACCACGCCGAGCACCGGCGTCGGGAAGATCGCGCGGCCTTCGGTCTCGTTATAGAGCGACACGTTGCCACCGGTAATCGGCACGTCCAGCGCGCGGCAGGCATCGCCGATACCGCGGACCGCCTCGCCGATCTGCCACATGATCTCGGGCCGTTCGGGGTTGCCGAAATTCAGGTTGTTGGTGGCGCCGATCGGCTCGCCGCCGGCGCACGCCACGTTGCGCGCCGCTTCCGCAACCGCCAGCATCGCGCCCTGATACGGATCGAGGTAACAGAAGCGTCCGTTGCCGTCCACGGAGATCGCCAGGCCGCGAGTCGAGTCCTTCACGCGAACCACGGCTGCCGACATTCCCGGCTGCGCGATGGTGTTCGTGCCCACCGAGTGGTCGTACTGGCGATACGCCCAGCGCTTGCTGGCGATGGTCGGCTCGACGAGCAGCCGCTCGAACGCCTGCTGCGCCGCCGGCGCGGTGCCGAGGTCCGACAGCGCCAACTGCTTCACGCGCTGCTGCCACTGCGGCTCTTCCATTGGCCGGTTGTAGACCGGCGCTTCGTCGGTCAGCGCGCGGTTCGGCACGTCCGCGACGAGCACGCCGCGCTCATGAATCTTGAGGCGAGACCCTTCGGTGACCTCTCCGACCTTGACCGCGTGCAAATCCCATTTGTCGAAGACCGCTTCGACTTCGTGCTCGCGTCCGCGCTCGACCACCAGCAGCATGCGCTCCTGCGACTCGGACAGCATGATCTCGTAAGGGATCATCCCGGTCTCGCGCTGCGGCACGTGGGTCACGTCGACCGTCATGCCAAGGCCGCCGCGCGAACCCATCTCCGAAGTTGCGCAGGTGAAGCCGGCCGCGCCCATGTCCTGGATGCCAACGACGGCGCCGGTCTTCATCACTTCGAGACAGGCCTCCATCAACAGCTTTTCCATGAAGGGATCGCCGACCTGCACCGCGGGCCGCTTCTCCGCCGACTTCTCATCAAACTCCGCCGACGCCATCGTCGCGCCGTGGATGCCGTCGCGGCCAGTCTTGGCGCCGACGTAGAACACCGGATTGCCGACGCCCTTGGCCGCGCCCTTGACGATGTCGTCCTTGTGCGCGATGCCGAGGCACAGCACGTTGACGAGCGGGTTACCAGAGTACATCTCGTCGAAGACGATCTCACCGCCGACGGTCGGAATGCCGATGCTGTTGCCGTAGCCGCCAACGCCGGCGACGACGCCCTCGAAGATGCGTCGGGCGAGCGGCGTGTCGAGCGAGCCAAAGCGCAACGCGTTGAGCAGCGCGATGGGCCGCGCGCCCATGGTGAAGATGTCGCGGATGATGCCGCCAACACCCGTGGCCGCGCCCTGGTAGGGCTCGATGAATGACGGGTGGTTGTGCGACTCGATCTTGAAGACCGCGCAGAGGCCGTCGCCAATGTCGACGGCACCGGCGTTCTCACCCGGGCCCTGCACGACGCGCGGACCGCTGGTCGGCAGCGTCTTGAGGTGCACGCGAGAACTCTTGTAGCTGCAGTGCTCCGACCACATCACGGAGAACAAGCCGAGTTCGAGCAGGTTGGGCTCGCGGCCCATCAACTGCAGGATGCGTTCGTACTCGTCCGGCTTGATGCCGTGGCGTTCGAGGACTGCGGAATCGATCACGCTCATGCGAGGGCCTGCTGGAAATATTTGACCGCCGACGCAAGCACGACACGGCCGTCGGCGCTGCCCAACGAAAGCTCGCACGCGCGCTCCGGGTGCGGCATCAGGCCCACGACGTTGCGATTGCGATTGCAGATGCCGGCGATGTTGTTGAGCGAGCCATTCGGATTCCACTCGGCCGCGACGTCTCCGGCGGTGCTCGCGTAGCGGAAGATCACCTGGCGGTTGGCCTCGATCTCGGCCAGGACGTCAGGCGGCGCGTAGTAATTGCCCTCGCCGTGCGCGATCGGCAGGTTCAAGACCTGCTTCGATGCGCAGGCGGCGGTGAACGGCGTGTCGGTCTGCTCGACGCGGACCGGCACCAGTTTCGACACGAACTTGATGCGATCGTTTCGGACCATCGCACCGGGCAGCAGGCCGGCCTCGAGAAGGACCTGGAAGCCGTTGCAGATGCCCAACACCGGCCCGCCGCGATCCGCGAACGACTTCACAGCGGTCATGATCGGCGAGAAGCGCGCAATCGCGCCGGTGCGCAGGTAGTCGCCGTGCGCGAATCCGCCGGGCAGGATGACCGCGTCAGCACCCTTGAGATCCGTGTCCTTGTGCCAGATCAACTCGGCCTGTTCGCCGACGACGCGCGACGCGGCGTAAAAGGCGTCGTAATCCGAATTCGATCCCGGAAAGACGACAACTGAAAACTTCACAGGACCTCGACGCGATAGCTCTCGATCACGGGGTTGG
>DATMJU010000550.1:0-3522 GCA_035553795.1 Vicinamibacterales bacterium | reverse complement strand
TACCTGCACCTGCCGCCCAACGAATCGCGCATCGAGCCGTGGGAGAAGCTGGTCCACGGCATCAAGAACCCCGAAGACGAGATCACCATTCACGTCGTCGGCAAGTACACCGGCTATGAAGACTCGTACAAGTCGCTGAACGAGGCGCTGTATCACGGCGGATTCGCCAACCGGGTGCGCATCAACATTCAGTGGGTAGAGTCCGAAGCGCTCGAGCAAGAAGGCGGCTCGAAGCTGCTCGAAGGCTCGTACGGCATCCTGGTGCCCGGCGGATTCGGGTCGCGCGGCACGCGCGGCATGATGAAGGCGTCCGAGTACGCGCGCACGCACGGCATCCCCTTCTTCGGCATCTGTTACGGCTTCCAGTGGGCGACCGTTGAATACGCCCGCAACGTGTGCGGCCTCGACGGCGCCGACTCGACCGAGGTCGATGAGGCCGCGCCGCACAAGGTGATCTACAAGCTCCGCGACCTGCTCGGCGTGGACGAACTCGGCGGCACGATGCGCCTTGGCCGCTACGCGTGCGAGCTGGCGCCGAACTCGCTGGCCCGGAAGATTTACGGTACGGACCTGATTCACGAGCGCCATCGTCATCGCTTTGAGTTCAATTGCCTCTACGAAGCGGCGCTGGCCGAGAAGGGCATGAAGATCTCCGGGCGCTCGCCTGACGGCAAGTTCGTCGAGATCGCCGAACTGCCCGGGCACCCGTGGTACTTGGCCGTGCAGTTCCACCCCGAGTTCCAATCGCGGCCGCTGAAGCCTCACCCGCTCTTTGCCAGCTTCGTGGCGGCGGCCCGGCAGCAGAAGGCCGCTCCGCAAATGGCGCAGATGACGCAGAAACGGACGAACGCGTAGTGCAGGTGCGCAGCGTTTCAGCGGGACCGGTCACGTTCGGCTCCGGTCACCCGCTCGCCTTCGTGCTTGGGCCGTGCATCATCGAGAGCACGCAGCACGCCATTGACACGGCGCAGGCGTTGAAGACGATTGCGGCCAACGTCGGCGTGCCGCTGGTCTTCAAGGCGTCGTTCGATAAGGCGAACCGCACCTCGATCACGTCGTTTCGCGGTCCGGGTCTTGAGGAGGGACTGCGGGTCCTGGCCAAGGTCAAGCATCTGACCGGGCTGCCGATTCTCACCGACATCCACGAGCCGTCGCAGGCCGAAGCCGCCGCGCGCGTGGCAGACATCCTCCAGATCCCCGCGTTCCTGTCACGCCAGACCGATCTACTCGTCGCCGCGGCGAAGACCGGGAAGGTGATCAACATCAAGAAGGGCCAGTTCCTCGCCCCGAAGGATATGAAGCACGCGATCGCCAAGGTGACCGACTCGGGCAACGACAACGTCATCGTCACCGAGCGAGGCGCGTCATTCGGCTACAACAACCTGGTGGTCGATCCGCGATCGTTCCCGATGCTGCGCGAGCTGGGCTTCCCTGTCATCTTCGACGTCACGCACAGCCTGCAGTTGCCGGGAGCCGGCGACGGCGTGACGGCCGGATTGTCGCAATACATCGAGCCGATGGCGCAAGCCGGCGTTGCGGCAGGCGTCGACGGGGTGTTCATGGAAGTGCACGAGGAGCCGAGCCGCGCCAAGAGCGATGCCGCGAATGCGCTGCGCCTCGACAAGGTGGAGGCGCTCCTGCGCCGCCTCGTCGCGCTTGATAAGATCGTGAAACATGCGTAATCAAGGAATCGGCGAATCCCCCAATGCCTGATTTATCCCTGGCCCGCAAGGTCCTGCAGACCGAAGCGGCCGCGGTGCTGGCGCTCGTGGATCGCGTTGACGAGCGTTTTGAGCGCGCGGTGGAGTTGGTGCGCCACTGCAAAGGCCGCGTCATCGTCACCGGCATGGGCAAGTCCGGTATCGTGTGCCGCAAGATCGCGGCGACGCTTGCCAGCACCGGTACTCCGGCCTTCTTCCTGCACCCTGCCGAAGCCGTTCACGGTGACCTGGGCGTCATCCAGGCAGACGATGTGGTGATCGCCATGTCGTATAGCGGCGAGACGGAAGAGTTGACGCGCGTGCTCGAGACGCTCAAGCGCATCGGCGCGCCGTTGATCGCGCTGACCGGCGATGTGCGCTCGACGCTGGCCCAGGCCGCGAATGTCGCGCTCGACTGCAGCGTGTCCGAAGAAGCGTGCCCGATGAACCTGGTGCCGACGGCGAGCACCACCGCGGCGCTGGCGATGGGGGACGCGTTGGCCATGACGGTGCTCGTCGAGAAGGGCTTCAGGCCCGAGGATTTCGCCAACCTGCATCCCGCCGGCAAGCTCGGCAAGCGGTTGATGCGCGTCGACCAATTGATGGCGGCAGGCGATGCCCTGCCCGTTGTGCAATTGCACACGTCCATGAAGGACGTCATTTACGAGATGTCGCGGAAGAAGCTCGGCATGACGTCGGTGGTCGAGAAGGATGGGCGTCTTGCCGGCATCATTACCGACGGCGACCTTCGCCGGAAGATGGGCGGCAACGCCAGCATCATGGACCTGACGGCGAAGGACGTGATGTCGCTGAATCCGGTCGCCATTCAGCACAGCACGCTCGCCGCCGAGGCGCTGGCGATGATGGAACAACGCAAGATCACGTCGATCGTCGTGATTGATGCCGATCGGCGGGTCGCAGGCGTCGTGCACCTGCACGATCTCTGGCGCACCGGGCTGGTGTAACGGCCGCAGAAGGCACAGACAGCGCAGACATGAATTTCGGCGACTCACTTCCATTCTTATCAGCGCTGGTCACGCTCCTGCTCGGCCTTGCCATCGGCAAGGCGTGGGAGCGCTACAAGCTGCGCGACGGCAAGTGGATCGATCGCCGCCGGGCGAAGGAATCCCACCACTACGTCCTCGGCCTCAACTTCCTGGTGTCGAACCAGATCGACCTGGCGATCGAAGAACTGAGCCAAGCCGCGCGTGTGGACAGTGACGCGCTCGAGATCCATCTGATCCTCGGCAACGTGCACCGCGAGCGCGGCCAGGTGGCGCGAGCCATCCAGGTACATCAGGCGCTCCTGCAACGGCCGAAGCTGACCAAGGTCGAGCACGCGTACATCCTGCTGTGCCTCGGTCTCGACTTCAAACGCGGCGGGTTCGTCGATCGCGCGCTCGAGGCGTTCAACGAGGTGATCCGCATGGATCCCACCAACCAGTACGCGCTGCTCTACCTGCAGAAACTGCACGAGGAGCAGCACCAATGGTCGGACGCGCATCGCATCCGCAAGCAACTGGTCGAACTGAGCGGACCCGATACACAGCCGCGCAACAAGGCGATCCTCGCGTTCCTCGAGAACGAACTCGGCAAGGAAGCCCTTGGCGTTGGCGATCGCGGCCGCGCGCAACGGCACTTCCAGTCAGCCATCGACGAAGATCCTGACACCACCCCGGCATATCTCAATCTCGGCGACGCGCGGTTCATTCAGGACGATTTCAAGGGCGCTGAGGCCGCCTGGGATGGATTAATCGCCCGCTCCCCCGATCGCGCCTACCTGGCATTCGAGCGGCTGGAGCGCCTTTACGAACAGCAGGGG
>DATMJU010000549.1:0-18235 GCA_035553795.1 Vicinamibacterales bacterium | reverse complement strand
CTCCTGGGGCTTGGGGCTTGGGGCTTGGGTTCTATGTTCGAGTGCGTTGTTGGCGAAGCACTTCGTAAACGGCAATGCCGACGCTGGTCGACAGGTTCAACGATCGCACCAGCGGCGAGGCAATCGGCATGTTTAGAAAGCGATCGCGATACTTCTCGTGGATCTCCGGCGCCAGGCCGCCGGTCTCGCGGCCGAAGATCAGCACGACGTTGCCGGGAGCACCGAGTGGTGCATCCCACAACTGCGCTGACGCCTTGGTCGAGAAGAAGTACGGTTCGCCGAGCGAGGGCAGCGCACTCTCGAACGCCGCCCAGTCCGGCCACACCTTGAGGTCGACGTGCTCCCAGTAGTCGAGGCCGGCGCGCTTCACCTGCTTGTCGTCGAGCGAAAAGCCCAACGGCTCGATCAAGTGAAGCGTGGCGCCGGTCGCCAGGCATGTGCGGCCGATGTTGCCGGTGTTCCAGTGAATCTCGGGGTGCACGAGCACGACGTGAATGGCCACCGCTTACTGCCGCACGTCCAGGATCACCGGCTTCCACGTCGTCGGATCGTTGTCCATCTTGTGGCGCGCGCTGCTGACCTCGAGCCGGTGCGGGCGGACCTGGAACAGCATGAAGTCGGCGCCGCGGTGCTCGTCCTTGTAGAACGGCTTCCACTCCGCCCGCCAGTGCGCGGCCTTCCGCGCGGCGTCGGTGACCAAGGTTGCCCGCCCCAACACGGCGACGTACTCACTGGCGGCCGCGTTGAAGAACATCAACGTGACGCGCGGGTCCTTCTTGATCTCCTGGACCTTGCGCGTCAGCGGATTGGTCGCGATCCAGATCGAACCGTCCGCGGCGATCAGCGGCTCGACGATGCGCGCCTGAGGCTGTCCGTCGTCGCCGATGGTGACCAGCGTGCATTGACGGGCGGCCTTCATGATGTCGGCTGCCGCCGCGCGAATTTGGGTCGGCGACGGTGCCTGCTCCACTGCAACTAACGTCATGACGACCAGAGTGGCGAGGTGCATGAGTTCATTCTAGGCGTTGGCCGCCGAGAACACCGAGGACACCGAGGCAATTTTTGATGCCCTCGTTGGGGATGACGATCGCAGTTTCAGCGACGCCCGGCTCCGCAATCTCCGAATGACGAGGAAAGTTCGATGGCAGGCTACGTGCTGGTTCATGTCGCATGAGCGACGAACCAGACCCATTGACTGAACGGATAATCGGCTGCGCTATCGAGGTTCACCGACATCTCGGGGCAGGACTTCTTGAAAGCGCCTACGAAACCGCGCTCTGCATCGAATTGGCGAAGGCCTCGCTTCGATTCGACAGGCAGCGGGCGGTGCCACTCTTTTACGGCGACATCGAGATCGGCGAGTACCGACCCGACCTAATCGTTTCGGCCGAGGTGGTCGTTGAGGTGAAGAGCGTGCTCAGGTTCGAGCCGGTGTTCGTCGCGCAGATGTTGACGTATCTACGAATCACCGGGCTCCGGCGAGGTCTGATCTTGAACTTCAATCGTTCAGTATTGAAAGCGGGAATCAAGCGAGTCAGCCTTTGAGGCTCGGAGTCCTCCGAGGGCTCGGTGGCCAACGTGGGGGAGCATTGCGCTATCATCTGCGAGGCCTCCGGGCCGGGAGATACACATGAAGCGAGGACTAGTCTTGGGGCTGCTGGTGGCGATCGGCAGCGTGGTGATGGTGACGGCGCAACAGCCGGCGGCGGATGCGCCGAAGGTCGTTGAGGCCGAGAAGATTAACGACAGCCTGTATGTGCTGCGGGGCGGCGGCGGCAACACCGCGGTCCTGATCATGGCCAACGGCGTGGCGGTGGTGGATGCGAAGAACCCGGGCTGGGGCCAGCCAATTCTCGCGAAGATCAAGGAGCTGACGCCGAAGCCGGTGACCGTGCTGATCAACACGCACACGCACGGCGATCACGTGAGCGGCAACGTCGCATTCCCCGCGAACGTCGATTTCGTCGCGCACGAGAACGCCAAGATCAGCATGGAACAGATGCCGATCTTCAAGGAGAGCAAGGGCGTTGGCCTGCCGAAGCGCACGTTCAAGGACAAGCTGACGATCGGCAAGGGTCCCGACCAGATCGATCTCTATTACTTCGGACGCGGCCACACCAACGGCGACACGTTCGTGTCCTTCCCGGCGCATCGCGTCGTCCACAGCGGCGACATCTTCGCCGGCAAGGGCGTGCCGCTGGTTGACACCAACAACGGCGGCAGCATGCTGCAGTATGCCGACACGCTGCGAAAGGCGCACGCCGGCATCCCGAACGCCACGACGATCATCAATGGCCACATGCCCGCGCAGACGACCTGGGCGGACCTGAAGGAGTTCGCGGACTTCAACGCCGACCTGGTCGCCTTTGGACGCGCCGGGCTCAAGGCCGGCAAGACGCCGGAGCAGCTCGCCGCCGAGTGGAAGGTTCCCGAGAAGTACAAGGGCTACTCGGCCACCGCCAGCACGATGATGGGCGGGCTGGCCGGACGCTTCGCGACACTGCAGAAGGAAATTCAGTAGCGACGGTCAGTCGACGATGAAGAGCCTCGCGCCCACGCTGGTGCGTGAGCGATGGGGCTCTGCATCGTCGGCAACCTGATAGCTCATGCCTGGCCGGAGCGTGAAGACGCGGCCGTCCTTCAGCTCGGTCTCGAGCTCGCCGTCGATACACAGCAGGATGTGCCCTTTGACGCACCAGTGGTCGGCGACGTAACCCGCCGAATACTCGACCATCCTCACTCGAACATCGCCAAACTGCTGCGTGCGCCACAGCGCATGTCCGCGCTCGCCCTTGTGTTCGGTGCTCTCAACCTGCGGCCAGTCGGTCGTGCCGAACGGAATTGCGGACATCTTCATGCGGAGGCATCCAGATGAAACGTCAGCATCACTTCATCCGGCGCGCTCTCGCGCCCGCCCGTTGACGCATACAGCGCCATCGCGGCCGTGTTGGAGCGCTCGGTGATCACCCACGCGTTTGCGCACGCCAGCTTCCGCGCGTGTTCCAGCAGCGTCTTCATGACGGCCTTGCCGATGCCGCGGCCCTGGTAGGCGTCGGCGACGCCAACCTCGTTGATCCACATCTCGGCGGGCTTGTCCGGGTGGACGTAGTGCACGCCGGAGGCGAAGCCTACTACCCGCCCGTTGTCGATCGCGGCGGCGAGGTGGTGCCGGTCGTCGGCGAGAAACTCGGCGGCGAGCCGCGCGTCGATGTCGTTGTCGAACACATCGGTCACCGCGTTCATCAGCAGTGCGTGATCCCCGGCTTCAAGCATTCTGAATTCGATGGCGTTCATAGAAGACCTCAGAGAACGACGGAGCGCGCGCGCATCAATGGCGCCGCGAGAGTCGAGTCACCCGTGACGACGACCCGTGACCGGTCGAACGGAGCGTTATACAGCAGCCGCCACGCATCGTCCGCAGCGATGTCAACGGAAGCCTGCGGATTGGTCCCGGCGCCCGCGTTGATACGCCACGTTGCAGCATCGCGCACGAGCGACCACGAGCCGGCGGTTGCGCCGGTCACGTTCAACGTAACCGTCGTACCGATCGGCGCGTCGACCGCTCGATAGGTGTGCGGCAAGGCGCGCACCGAGATATCGAGCAGCGGCGTCATCCACTCAGGCTGGAGCAGGATCTTCGGCGCGCCCACCGCGTCGCGAATCTGCATCTGGTGATGCCAGTGCTCGGTGTATTCGCGGCCGGTGTCCATCCAGTTCTCGGATTCGCTCTCGCCTGCCCAGCTGACCGAGAACACCGCGCGTTCGTGCGGTGCCAGGTGCTCGATCACGTCGGCAACCCATCCACCGGCAATCTCCAGCAGATCGACGATCAGCCGCGGGCTCAATCGCGCGCCGAATTGGACACCGCCGGCGTTGAGGCCGTTGACGAGCTGTGCGATTTCCGCCGCGGTGACAGGCGGCTTGTCGACATGGGGAAAGTGGCGATCGCGATAAACGGCGACCTTCCGCAGCTTCACGTCAAGCAAGTGCGCGGCAACGTCACGGACGCGCCATCCCGGAGCGACCGTCTGGCGCTGCCAGTCCTCGTCAGGGATTGCCCGCAACAACGACACCAACTCCGCCAGAAGAGGACGGAACAGGTGCTGCGTGTAGCAGGGCGCCAGTGGTTCCACTGATCTAGCCGGCGCCCTCGATCACGGGCGCTGCGACCTCGCTGGGCACGACGCGCGTGAAGCCGCCGCGCTGCAGCAGCTCCCGGCCTTTGCCGCCGCGGCCGGTGACTTCGTACTTCGTGGTGCTGATCGTCTGTTCGCCACCACGTGTCGTTTCCACCGTCAGCAAGTCGCGATCGCCCGTTGACACGATCGCACCGATCACCTTGTCCTCGGGGAAGTCGATCTTGATCAGGATCACGCCACGGCCGGGGCCTGACAGGAAGTTGATCTCCTCGGCACTCGACAACATCGCCCGCGCGCTCGAGGTCGCGGCAATCACGGTTTCCTCACCCGTCGTCAGACCGACGTTGACGACTTCGGCGCCCTCGGCAACGCGCGCGTAACGGCGGCCCGACCGCGTGCTCACCTCGACGTACGGCTGCAGCGAGAACCGCATTGCGTAGCCGTCGCTGGTGATGCCGATGGCATGCACCGGCGGGACGTCGCCTTCCTTCTTCGCTTCGATCTTCTTCGCCACGCGCGGATCGAGGCTGAACGCCGCCACGATGCGCTCCCCGTCCTTGAGCTTGAACAGCTTCTGGATCGGATCGCCGTAGCCGGTCGAGGCCGGCACGTCGACAATGCGGCTGGTGTAGGCCACGCCAAAGTTGCTGAAGAACACCATCGTCGCCCTGGTGCTGCCGGCGATCGCCGCCAGCACGCTGTCGCCTTCGCGCAGGCGGGTCGTCGATAGATCCTTCACTTCCTTCTGCCGCTTCACCCACCCGTCGCGGGACACGATGACGACGTTGTCCTCTTCGACGATGAAGGACTCGGCGGTGTATTCGATCTCTTCAGCTTCCTCGATGCGCGTCCGGCGCGGATCGGTCTTCGGATTGCCGTACTTGTTCTGGATCTCTTCGAGCTCTTCGCGCACCAGCTTCCAGCGGCCCTCTTCGTCCTTGAGGAGCGCCGAGATCTGCCGGGCACGCTTGCGCTTCTCACCGAGCTCCTGCTGGATGACGAGGATCTCGAGGCGGGCGAGGCGGTACAGCTTGAGCTCGAGGATCGCGTCGGTCTGCTCGGCATCGAGCTCGAACCGCTTCATGATCTTCTCGGCCGCGTCGGCCTTGCCGTCGGACTTGCGGATGATCCTGATGATCTCGTCGAGCGCGTCGAAGACCTTCTCGAAGCCTTCGAGGATGTGAATGCGCTTCTGGAGCTGCGCGAGCTCGTGCTCGAGCCGGCTGGTGACGACCTCCAGGCGGAAGTGGAGGAAGTGCCACAGCATCTGCTTGAGATCCAGCCGCTCCGGCCGGCCGACCTCGGCATTCTCCGTGGGCACGAGGCACGTCATGTTCACGGCGAACGTCGTCTGCAGCGACGTGTTCTTGAACAGGTACGCCATCACCAGGTTGTCGTCAGCGCCGGCCTTCAGTTCGAGCTCGATGCGGACGTCATCCGTCGACACGTCCTTGACGTCGATCAGGTGCGGCATCTTGCGCGACAGGACGACGTCGCCGATCTGTTCGACGAGCTGCGCCTTGTTGACGGCGTAGGGAATGCTGGTGATGTAGAGCTTCTTGCCCGAGCGCGCGGCGGGACCGGCTTCCCACGTGGAGCGCAGGCGGATCGATCCGGAGCCGGTCCGGTAGATCTCTTTCAGTTCATCCGGCGAATTCAGGATGTGCCCGCCGGTTGGAAAATCAGGCCCCTTCACCCACCGGCACAACTGCAGCGTCGTGAGATCGGGATTGTCGAGCAGCTTGATCAGCGCCGTGCACACTTCGTTCAGGTTGTGCGGCGGGATGTTGGTGGCCATGCCGACCGCGATGCCGGTGCTGCCGTTGACCAGCAGGTTCGGCACGCGTGACGGCAGGACGATCGGCTCGGTCTTCGTACCGTCGTAACTGGGCCGGAACGCAACCGTCTCCTGCTCGATTTCCTGGAGCACTTCGTCGGCCAACCGCGCGAGCCGGCACTCGGTATAGCGCATGGCCGCCGCGCCGTCGCCATCGAGCGAGCCAAAGTTGCCCGAGCCGTCGATCAGCGGATAGCGCAGCGAGAACGATTGCGCCATGCGCACGAGCGTTTCGTAAATGGCGCTGTCGCCGTGCGGATGGTAATTACCCATCACGTCGCCGACGACCTTCGCGCACTTGCGGTGCTTGGCGTCGGCGGTCAGGTTCTGCTGCCACATCGTGTAGAGGATGCGGCGCTGCACCGGCTTCAGCCCGTCACGCACATCCGGCAGGGCGCGCGAGGTGATGACCGACAGCGCGTAATTCAGGTAGCGGACCTGGGCCGCTTCGTGAAGCGGAATGTCCGTCGTGCCGTCGCCGGTGCCGCCGGTGATGGTGGCGCGGCCCGGCGGCGGTGCGCCGCCGCCGCTGCTGTCGTCTGTTTCAGGTAGATCGAAGAGTGAAGGCTCTGACTTACGTTTTGCCACTGAATGCACAGAATAGCATCACGCAGGCGGAATCAGCTTCCCGGGGTTCATCAAGTTCTTGGGATCGAGCGCCCGCTTGATCGCACGCATCACCTCGAGGGCGCCGCCGTGCTCGGCCTCGAGGTACTTCAACTTGCCGATGCCCACACCGTGCTCGCCGCTGCAGGTGCCGCCGAACTTCAGGGCGCGCTCCACCAGGCGTTCGCTGATCTTCGTGACGGCCGCAAACTCCTGCGGGTCATCCGGGTTGAGCATGATGATCAGGTGGAAGTTGCCGTCACCCGCGTGGCCGACCAGCGGCGCTACGACTTTGGAGGCCTTCAGATCTTCTTGTGTCTCGAGAATGCACTCCGCCAGGTGCGAGATCGGCACACAGATGTCGGTCGTCCATGCGCGGGCACCGGGTCGGGAGGCGACGGCGGCGTAGTACGCGTTGTGCCGCGCTTGCCAGAGGGTGTTGCGATCCTCGAGCGTGGCCGCCCAGCGGAACTCCTGGGCGCCGTGTTCGCGCGCAATCTCCTCGACGGCGCGAATCTGATCCTCGACCGAAACGTCGCTGATGCCATGGAACTCGAAGAACAGCGTCGGCGCCAGCGGGTATGACGTCTTCGAGTAGGCGTTGACTATGCGGAGCTGCACTTCGTCGATGACTTCGATGCGCGCGACCGGGATGCCGAGCTGAATCGCCTGGATCACCGTCTTCGCGGCGCCCTCCATCGACGCGAACGGGCAGACCGCGGCACGCACGACCTCGGGCCGCCCGTAAAGTCGAAGCGTCAGCTCGGTGATCACGCCGAGCGTGCCCTCGGAGCCAACCAGCAAGCGTGTCAGGTCGTAGCCGGACGATGACTTGCGCGCCCGCCCGCCGGTCTTGATGATGCTGCCGTCCGCCAGCACCACCGTCGTCCCCAGCACGTTGTCGCGCATCGTCCCGTAGCGAACCGCCGTCGTTCCGGACGCGCGCGTCGCGGCCATGCCGCCGATGGTCGCGTCCGCGCCGGGATCGATCGGAAACATCAAGCCGGTGTTCTTCAGGTGCGCATCCACCTTCAGGCGCGTCAGTCCGGCCTCGACCGTAATATCGAGATCCTCGGGGCTGAGGCGCAGGACCTTCGTCATGCGCGTCATGTCGATCGAAACGCCGCCCTGGATGGCGTTGACGTGGCCCTCGAGCGAGCTGCCCATGCCGAACGGCACGATCGGCGTCCGGGCGGCGGCGCACACCTTGACGATTGCGGCTACTTCCTCGGTGGAGGTGGGGAAGACGACCGCATCTGGAAGTCCCGGCGCGTGCCACGACTCGCCATGGCTGTGGTGCTCACGCACGGATTCCGAGGCCGACACACGATCACCAAGGAGGGCGCGAAGGGCTTCAATCACGATGGGAAATAATAACGGTTACAAGGGTTGCAAGGGTTCCAAAGGTTACAAATGTTCACGCCGAAGACGCTGTCGTTCCTCCGATCACTAAAACGCAACAACAAGCGCGAGTGGTTTCACGAGGGGCGCGAGCAGTACGACCAGCATTGCCGCGGCCCGATGCTCGAAGTGATTGCGCGTCTTGGCGAGGATTTCCAGCGCGTCGCGCCGGAGATGCTGATCGACCCCAAGGTCAACCTGCTGCGGCCGTTCCGGGACACGCGATTCAGCGAGGACAAGACGCCGCTCAAGACGCACGTCGGCGCCACCATTCCGAATCGCGTGCTTGGCCGCATGAACGGCGCGGGACTCTACTTCGAGGTTGCGCCCGGCTGGGTCTGGATCGGCGGAGGTCTATGGAGGCCGGACACGTCGCAGCTCCAACTGGTTCGCGAGCATGTGGCTGCCAACCACAAGCAGCTCACGAAGATCGTCACGTCCCCTGGCTTCAAGAAGCTCGGCGGACTCAAGGGCGATCGCATGACGCGCGTGCCTCGCGGCTTCGCGAAGGATCACCCTGCCGCCGACTACCTGCAGTACCGCCAGTTCATGGCCTTCCGCGAGGAGCCGGCGGCGTTCGCGCACTCGCGCGATTTCTACAAGCAGCTGCTGGGGACGTTCGAAACCATCGTGCCGCTGCTGCGCTTCATCAACGAGCCGCTGGTGGAGTCTGCGCAGACGTCGCGCAAGTCACACGTGTTCGACGAAGATGAGCACAGGGGCTGGTAGCCGTCTACTCGGTTCGCTGATCCGTCTTCGGCGCAATCAAGTAGAGGATCGCCCCGGCGACGAGGGCCGCCACTCCTGACGTCAACTGGGCATTCGTCGCACCGGCGATGATGCTAAGGGACACGACTGCCGCCACAACCGGAATAACGGGGCCGCCAGGCACCGTGAACTTCGGTGGCGCCACAGCCTGCAGGGGATCGGAGCCACCTTCGCCAAGGCTACGGTGGCCAAGGAAGTTGGCGCCGACTTGCGCGGCGATCTCGCGATCGCGCTTGCGCAGCACTAGCGTGGAGATGCAGACCGCGAGATACATCACCAGGCGCGCGATGGCGCTCACGGCGGCAAGCGCCACGAACGATCCGGTCAAGGCGAGCGTCAGCGCCACACCCGCGCCAAACAGGATCGCGTTCGACGGCGTGCGGTACTCGGGGTGCACCTTGCCAAACCAGCGTGGCAGGTCGCCGTTCTCCGCCAGTGCAAAGATGGTGCGCGACCCGTTGAGCAACTGGCCCATGTTGTTGCCGGTCATCGAGACGACCGATCCGATCGAGATCATCGCGGCCCCGCCCACGCCGAGGAAGATCGCCGCCGCATCCGCAAGCGGCGTGCGCGTGCCGGCCACATCAGGCAGGATGCCCGTGGCAACCAATGACGTCAGCGACATCACTACCGACACGATGATCAGCGTGGCGACGAACGCGAACGGCACGTCGCGTCGCGGATTTGCGGCCTCGCCCGCCAGCACGCCCGTCACTTCGTAGCCGCCATACGCGAAGATCAACAGGATGGCGCCGGCCGAGATTTGCTCCTGGCTCACCGCGGGCATGTTCGAGAAATGCGCGGGATCGATGAACCAGATACCGGCTATGATGAAGATCGCAAGCGGCAGCAGCTTGCCGATGGTGAGGGCGTTCACCACCCACGACGACTGCTTGATGCCGCGGACGTTAATCCACGTCAGCACCAAGGTGAGGCCGGTGATCGTGGCGGCGCGAGGGAGTCCGGCCGCCAGCGCCGGCCAATAGAACGCGAGCGCGAGCGTCAGGCCGTTGACGACGGATGCATGGCTCGTGACGCGAGCGAACCACATCATCCAACCCACCTCGAACCCGATGAAGCGGCCGAAAGCCGCGCGCGCCGGCAAGTACGGCCCGCCGGTGGACTCGAAGCGGCTGCCGGCCTCGGCGAAGCACAACGCGATCGACAGCGACAACAGGCCGATCGCCATGAAGGCAAGCGGCCCCCACGGTCCAAACTGCTTCGCGACATCCGCGGGCAGCAGGAAGATGGCGCTGCCGATCACCTGGTTGACGCCGATCGCCGTCAGGTCCCACTTGCCGAGCGCACGTCTTAGCTGTGGTGCGTCAGACGCTCCAGCCATCCGCCTCTTTCCTCCCGGTGATCAGTTCCTTGATCCGAGCCGCAAGAGTATCGGCGGTGAATGGTTTCATCAACAGGTTGGTGACGCCGGTGGGGTCGAGCCCCGCGCCGGCCCGTTCGGGATGGCCCGAGATGAACAGGATCTTCAGGCCGGGACGAATCCGCTCCGCCGCCTTCGCCAGGTCGGCGCCGTTCATGCGCGGCATGACCACGTCGGTGACGAGCACGTCGACGCGATCCTGCTCGCGCCTGAACACCTCGAGGGCGGCCTCTCCATCTTCGGCTTCGAGCACGGTGAAACCACGGCGCGTCAGCTCGGTGACGACCAGCCGCCGCACCGAGCGATCGTCCTCGGCCAGCAGCACGACGCCTTCGCCCTTGACGGTGATGCCGCTCGAGGGCGCTTCGGCGGCGACAGGCGCCAGCGCCGCGTCCGTCTGCTGAGGGAAGTACACCTTGAAGGCCGTGCCTTTGCCAGGCTCGCTCTCAACGGTGACGTGTCCGCCGCTTTGACGGACGATGGCCTGGACCATGGAGAGGCCGAGACCCGTGCCCTGGCCTGAATCCTTGGTCGTGAAGAAGGGTTCGAATAATCGATCGCGAATCTCGCGCGTCATCCCGACGCCGGTGTCCGACACCTGCAGCATCACGTGCGGCCCGGGAATCACATCCACGAACTCGGTGCCGAGCTCGACGTTCTCGGTCTCGATCGTCAGCGTGCCGCCGCCGGGCATCGCGTCGCGCGCGTTGACGACCAGGTTCATCACCACCTGGCCGATCTGCTGGTTGTCGGCGCTGATCGACGCGAGGCCTGGATCGAGCGAAAACTCCAGCTTGATCTCCGGCCCGATCAACCGGCGGATCAAATCCTCCATGTGTGCGACGACCTGGTTGACATCCACGGAGTGCGACACCGTCGTCTGGCGCCGGCTGAAGGCGAGCAGCTGCTGCGTCAGCGCTGAGGCGCGATCGGCGGCGCGCCGCACTTCTTCGGCGGCGGAGCGCAGGTTGGAGTTCGGCGGCGCCTCTTCGATCAGCTCGTCGCTGTATCCCAGCAGCACCGTGATGATGTTGTTGAAGTCGTGCGCGATGCCGGTGGCGAGGCGGCCGACGGCCTCCATCTTCTGCGCCTGCCGCAGCTCGTTCTCGAGGCGGTGGTGCTCGCTCCTGTCGCGCGCGATGGCGGTGACGCCAACCACCTGGCCATCTCCGGCCAGCACGCGCAGGTGCAGGTCGACCGGCACGCGGTTCCCCTTGCGTGGCACCAGCTCGGACTTGAAGGTGCGGGGCTGGCTGTCGACGCCCTCGCGGATCATCTGGGTAATGGCGTCGAGATAGTCCGCGCCGAAGATCCAGTTCGGGTCGAGCATACGGATCTCTTCGCGCAGGTAGCCGGTGGCTTCCTCTCCGCTGCGATTGATCGTGGAGATGCGGCCGCGCCGATCGTGAACGATCAGGATCTCGCTGGAGCGATCGAACAGGTCGTCGAAGCGCGCCTTGAGCGCGGTCTCGCGCGCCACCTGGCGGCGAATGGTTTCTTCCTGCGAGGCGCTACGGCGATACAGCACCACGGCGGCGCCAAATGACGCGGCGCCGAGCCCGATTACGAGCCAAATCCACCAGGGTGCGCTGAGAAGTTCGGTCACGGACACAACAGAGGGGCAGAAGGCGGGTTGTATCATGAAACGCCGCGAGATGGACACCACACACCGGGTCACGCACACCACATTGCCGGGCCGTGCCTACACCGATCCGGCGTGGCTGGCGCTCGAAATGGAGCGTGTGTTCGCGCGCATGTGGCTGGCAGCCGCACGCGCGGACCAACTGGCGGCGCCAGGCAGCTTCGTTCGCCGGGACGTGGCCGGCGCCAGCGTGTTAATCGTGCGCGGCGCGGACGGAACGCTCCAGGCGTTTCACAACGTGTGCCGGCATCGCGGCACTCGTCTTTGCACGGCCGAACACGGCACGTTGCACGGCAGCATCCAGTGCCCGTATCACGCGTGGACCTATGGGCTTGACGGCCAACTGCTGGCGGCTCCGCTCATGGACGAGGTGGAGGGCTTCGCGCGGACCGACTATCCGCTACGCTCAGTCGCGTGTGAGACGTGGGATGGTCACGTCTTCCTCAACCTCTCCGATGCGCCGGATCCGCTCGCAACGCAGTTGGGCGACTTGCCGCAGCGCTTCGCGCCGTGGCGTATGCAGGACCTTCGCCTGGCGCATCGCATCGAATACGACATCGCCGCCAACTGGAAGCTCGTGGTGCAGAACTACAACGAGTGCCTGCACTGCCCCATCATTCATCCGCTGCTCAACCAGATGCACCATTACCTCGGCGCGGCGAACGTCCCGTCGACCGGCACCTACTGCGGTGGGGCGATGGGTTTCAAGGCCGGCGTTGAAACGCTGAGCACCGACGGCAAGCGACGGCGCGACGTGCTGCCCGGATTGACCGGCGTGGACCGGGAACAGGTCAGCTACTACGCGATCTATCCGAACCTGCTGTTGACGCTGCATCCGGACTACATGATGACGATCACCATCTGGCCGCAGGACTGCGGCAGGACGAGGCTCGTCGCCGAGTGGCACTTCCATCCGGATGAAATGGCGAAGCCCGGCTTCGTCTTCGAAGACGCGGTGGAGTTCTGGGATCGCACCAACCGCGAGGACTGGGCAATCTCGGAGCAGTCGTATCTCGGCATCAGCTCGCGCGGCTACGCGCCGGGCCCCTATTCGGAACGCGAACGCCAGTTGTGGGAATTCGATCAGTTCATCCTGAAGCACACCTCATGAAAATTGCGCTCATCCAGCAACACGCCACCAAAGACAAGAACGGCAACGTCGCCCGCGGGCTGGCCGCGCTTGAAACAGCGGCGCGCAACGGCGCGCAGCTTGCCTGCTTCGCCGAACTGGCGTTCGAATGGTTCTATCCTCAACTTCCCGCCGAGACCGGCTATCGCGATCTCGCGGAGCCGATCGACGGACCGACCGTGACCGCGTTCCGCAAGAAGGCGAAGGAGCTTGGAATCGTCACGGTGATCAACCTCTACGAGCGCGAAGGTCAGCACACTTACGACAGCTCGCCGGTGATCGACGCCGACGGCACGCTGCTCGGCGTGACGCGCATGATCCACATCACCGAGTACCCGTGCTTTCACGAGCAGGGCTACTACACGCCGGGCGACAAAGGCGCGCCGGTGTTCAAGACACAGGCCGGAACCATCGGCGTCGCGATTTGTTACGACCGCCACTTCCCCGAGTACATGCGCGCGCTGGCCGTCGGCGGAGCCGACCTGGTCATCGTGCCGCAGGCCGGCGCCGTCGACGAATGGCCGGAGGGTCTTTACGAAGCGGAGATGCGCGTGGCCGCGTTCCAGAACGGGTACTTCACCGCGCTCTGCAATCGCGTCGGCAAGGAAGACAAGCTTGATTTCGCCGGCGAGTCATTCGTGTGCGCGCCTGATGGCCAGGTGGTGGCGCGCGCAAAGCAGGGCAACGATGAAGTCCTCTACGCCGACATCGACTACACGCAGCTGGCGCAGTCGAACGCGCGGCAGCTGTTCATGAAGCACCGCCGGCCGCAGCTCTATGCGGACTGGCTCGCGCGGTAAGCCACAGAGACACAGAGCCACAGAGACACAGAGCCACAGAGCACAGAGAAGGCTGTTAGTCGCGTGCGGGCACCGCGAGATAGCCGCCACGGTGGCGGACGTACGTGCCCTTGCGATTCACTTCGATCTTCAACTTCCGGTACTTGCCGTCGAGGGGCTTCTTCGGCGTGAAGCTGACGAGATACTGGTTGTGCAATTCGGCGATCAGGTTTCGCGCGGCCATCGTCGCTTCCGGCATGCTGAGAACGCGCGTCACCATGCCGCCGGAATCGCCAACCAGTTGATCGAGGTTATCCGCCTGCATCAACGGCTTCGGCGCGATGATGCCGGAGCCAAGCGGATCGAGCTTGCGCACGTCGTCACTGGTCCTCGGCCTGGTGGTCAGGACCCGCGACTCCTCGGCAGCGGCTTCTTCCTGCCGGTGCGAACCCAACCCAAATGCGAACAGCGATGTTTCGCTGGCCTGCCGTGACTTGACGAGGTTCGACAGCGACATCCGGCTCGAACTCTCGAACCCGGGGGTCAGGACGAGGATCGCGTGGCGCGTGTTGCGTGCCTCCTGCAGGCGCGCGAACGCATCGCGCAGTCCGTCATGCAACGATGCGACGCCGGTCGGATTCCAGCCATCCCAGTTGAGAGCCGTCACGCCCTTTCCACTGGTCCAGGGTAATCGCTGCTCGACCGTGCGGCCGAGGAACAGCACGGTGAATTCGTCCTCTGGTCCGAGCGCGCTCACGACCTTGTCGACGGACTCGGCTGCCAGTTGCCTGCGCATGCCCGTGAGCATCGTCGTGCCCGAGTCGACCACGATCGCGAGGCTGATCGGCACCCGCTCACGCGTCACGGACGTGACGTCCTGGCGATCGCCGTTCTCGCTGACGCGGAACTCCGCGGCCGTCAATCCGGCGATGTGCTGACTGCGATCCAGGCTCGTGATCGTGACCGGCACCGACACCACCTCGGCGCCTGTCGACCGCTGCGCCTTGGCGGGCACGCTGGTGGCCATCACCAGCGCGAATGCAATGAGTGTTTTCATTTCACTGGCTCCAGTCCCAAAGCAAGGTATCCGCCGCGGTGTCGAATCTTGTATCCGCGTTTCCTGGTCTCGACCTTCACCCGCCGGTACTTGCCGTCCATGGCTTTCGACGGCTCGTAGCCCAGGGTGTACTGAAAGCGCAAATCCTCGACGAATGCACGCGCCACTTTGGCGCTCTCCTCGCGAATCGTCAATTCGTACACCACCCCGCCTGAATCTCCAACGATGTCCTCCATCGTCGGCGGCAGATGCAGGAGTCCTGGCATGTATGAACCCGACGCGCGCGGTTCCGGTCCCATCTGGTCTATGCCGGCAGGATTTGGCGTCAGTGGGGCCGGCCGGAACCGGGTGACCGCCGGCGTGATGTGGAACGCGTAGACCTCCGTTTCGCTTTGCCGCCGCGTGCGGACCATCCGGGCGAGCTGCGTGCGGCTGGAGTTTTCGCCTCCATCGGTAATCAACAGGATCACCCGTCTCGGGTTGCTCGCCTGGTCGATCACCTCAAGCGCCTTCATCACACCGTCGTTGAGCGACGTCGAACCCGATGCCTTCATGCGGATGCGAGCCGCCGTCAGCTTCGGAGCCGGCGTCCAGGGCGTGACCAGTTCCACCGTCTCGGCGAAGGCAACCACTGCCACTTCATCCTCGGGCAGCAGCTGCGTGAGCATTTCACGCAGCGCTGCGAGCGCCAGCTGTTCGGTCGGGCCTTCGATCATGCTGCCGCTGGTGTCGAACACGACACACACGCTCAGTGGCAGCGACTCGCGTTCGAACAGCGTCACCTGCTGCCGCCGACCGTCTTCGGTGACGGTGAAATCCGCGGCGGTGAGCACGCCGGGCTGGACCGGCATGGCCCCCTGGGTGACGCTGACCGGTATCCGCACCAGCGCGACGCCGGACTTGAATGCCGGCTGTTGCGCGACGAGGGTCGCCGACAGCAGCAGCACGAGGCCGACTGTGATGGTTCGCACGGCGACGGTATTATGACGCCCCTCCCGGCGATTGGCTATGTGGCTACAATGGCTCATGCCCGGAACAACTCGTAAGTTCGGTCTGCTCCTGATCGTCCTCGGCGTCGCCAGTTACGTCACGACCGGCATGACGAGCCTGACGGCGATGATTCCCGCCTTCTTCGGGGCGGGACTGTTGATCTGCGCGCTGATCGCGCGCAACGAGGCGGCGCGCAAGCACGCGATGCACGCGGCGGTCGCCATCGGCCTGCTCGGAGCGCTCGCAGCGCTTGGGCGCGGCGTTCCGGCGCTGATGGCCGGCGGCGCGTCCCGCCCGGCCGTGATCTCGCAGATTGCGATGGGCGTGATGCTGCTGGTCTACGTCGCGCTCGGCGTCCGGTCGTTTATCGAGGCGAGAAAAGCCCGGTTGGGCAGGTAGGGCCGGTCAGGCGGGCCGGGACGTCTTTCTTGCTGGATTGAAGAACGGCGTCGGCACCACAGTGGCCGCGGCGCGGTGACGAACTGCCTCCACGGTCATTTCCATTTCCAGGCGCGTTCCCAGCGCGTAGTGGGGAACGTCAATCGTGGCCAGGGCGATCAGCTTCTTGAGCGTCGTTGACCACGTCGTCGACGTGGCGCGGCCGACGTGCGTGCGGCCGTTGTAGACCGGCACCGCCACGCGCGAGGTCGCAGCGGGCGCCGTCGGCGGAAGGCCCACCGCTTCGTACAACTTCTCCACTTCCGTCCAGTCAACCTCGAGTCCGACGATCTGCCGCGCGATGCCCCGCTTCACTTCTTCAGCGAGCGCCGCGCGCCCGACAAACGGGCCCTTGGTCATGTCGACGAGGCGGCCCAGGCCAAGCTCGTGAGGCGAATACTTCTGTGACTCGATGAGCGCCTTGCGGCTGCTCTGAAAGTCGACGTCGATCAGCAGCAGTCCCGCCTCGACGCGAGCGATATCGAGAGCGAGCATGCCGGTCGGATGCAAATCAAACGCGCGGCCCGCCGAAGCGATCGCGTCCCAGACCTGCAGCGCAGCGTCCCATGGCATCCAGATCTCGTAGCCAAGGTCGCCGGTATAACCCGTCCTCGACACGTCAACGGGCACGCTGGCAATGTGTCCGCTCGTTGCACGGAAGTACTTCAAGGACGACAGATCCGCGTCGCACACCTGCGCAAGCAAACGCGCCGACGTGGGCCCTTGGAGTGCCAGGGCGGCGACGCTCTCGGAGATGTCTTCGATCTGCACGTTGAGCCCCGATGAGTTCTCGGTCAGCCAGCGCAGGTTCGGGTCCGCCGCTGTCCAGCGGAACACCTGGTCCGACACACGCGTCACGGTCCCGTCATCAATGACCTTGCCGTCTTCATCGCACCAGGGCGTGTAGTAGACCTGGCCCACGGTCATGCGCGACGCGTCGCGCGTGATGACGCGGTTGACCAGGCGCACGGCGTCCGGGCCGCTGAGGCGGTACTTGTAGAGCGGAGAGATGTCGATCAGCGCGCAGGCGTTCCTGATCGCGTTGTACTCGTGGTCGTGGTGCGTCTCGTAGGCGCTGACCGCGTAGTAGCCCGCCCAGTCACGATAGTTGAGGCTCTCGCACAGCTCGAGCGTGCGCGCGTGGAAAGCGGAGCCGATCGGCACGCCGAAAGTATACTTTCGGCAATGCCGAGCGGAGCGAGCCCAGGCGACAAATCGCGTTACGACGCCATCATTATCGGGGGTGGGCACAACGGCCTGACCTGCGCCGCCTACCTGGGCCGCGCCGGCCGCAAGGTGCTCGTCCTCGAACGTCGTCACCTCGTCGGCGGCGCCGCCGTCACCGAAGAGGTATTCCCGGGCTTCAAGTTCTCGGTCTGCTCGTACGTCGTCTCGCTGCTCAGGCCCGAGATCATTCGCGAGCTCGACCTGCCGCGTCACGGGATGGAGCTGTTGCCGCTGGATGGCACGCTCACGCCGATGCCGAGCGGCGACTACCTGTGGCGCGTCAACGATCACTACAAGACGCGCCGCGAGATCGCCCGCCACTCGCGCCTCGACGCCGAGGCGTATGACGAGTACGGCAAGGCGATGGTCGAGATGGGCCGCTTCGCGAAGCCGATCCTCAGCATGCTGCCGCCCGATCCCACGTCGCTGGATCCGCGCGGGCTGCTGGAGTTGCTCGCGATCGGCAAGCGCTTCCGCAGCATGCGCTTTCACGATCGCCTGAACCAGGTGCAGCTGCTCACCATGAGCGCGGTCGACTTCCTCGATCAATGGTTCGAGACCGACGTGCTCAAGGCGACGATGTCGGCGTCGGGCATCATCGGCACTTTCCTCGGCGTGCGCTCGCCCGGCACCGCCTACGTCCTGCTGCATCACTACATGGGCGAGATCGACGGCGCCTTCCGCTCCTGGGGCCTGTCGCGTGGCGGCACCGGCGCGGTCTCGAACGCGATCGCCGCGGCGGCCGTCGAGCACGGCGTGGAAATTCGCACGCAGGCGCCGGTCGCGCGCATCCTGACGAAGAACGGCAGGGCGACGGGCGTCGTGCTCGACAACGGCGATG
>DATMJU010000548.1:0-2586 GCA_035553795.1 Vicinamibacterales bacterium | reverse complement strand
ACAAGGAATCACCGGCGCGCCTCGAGGCGGTCGCGAAGTTTGATGCGCTGCTCACCGCGTCGCTGCTCTCATTCGGCCGCGATGTTGCGATTGGCCGCCAGGCGCCCAGCCAGCACTTCCAGGCGCGCCGCAAGATGCCGGATCTCGTCGCAGCGCTGGTCGCTGCGACCGATGATCCCAAGAAGTTCGTCGAGGCCGTACGCCCGCCGCACGTTGAATATGTGGCGCTTCAGAAAGCCCTCGACGATCTCATTGGACAGAAAGAGAAAGGCGGCTGGGTGAAGGTGCCGTCGGCGCAGTCGGTCAACGAACTGCGCCAGCGCCTCCAGGCCAGCGGCCATCTCAAGGAAGGCGGCGACCTGACCGCCGCCGTCAAGGCGTTCCAGGAACTGCACTCGATTGCAGCGACGGGAACGGTGGATGCGAAGACGCTGGAGGCGATGAACGTGCCGCTCGACTGGCGCATCCAGCAGGTCGCGCTCAATCAGCAGCGGTGGCGCTGGATGCCGGACGATCTCGGCGAGCGCCACTTTCTCGTCAACATTCCGCACTTTCACTTGGTCGCGCGCGAAGCCGGTAAGCCCGTCTTGGACATCCGCGTCGTCGTAGGGAAACCAGGGAATAACACGCCGATCTTCAGCGAGGACATGGAGACCGTGGTGTTCAGCCCGTATTGGAACATTCCTGACACGATCGCGGAAGACGAGACGGCTCCGGCGGCTGCGCGCGATCCCGGTTACCTGGCCAAACAGGGCATCGAGATCTTGCGTGTGTCTGGTTCGAGCACGCAGACGCTCGATGCCGCCGATGTTGACTGGGGTAACCCCGCGTCGCTCAAGGGCCTGGCGTTTCGCCAGCGCCCTGGCGCCGGTAACGCGCTCGGGCACGTCAAGTTCCTGTTCCCGAACCCTCACAACGTCTACCTGCACGATACGCCGGCGGACTCGTTGTTCGCGAAGCCGACGCGGGCGTACAGCCACGGCTGCGTGCGCGTGGAGGAACCCGAAGTGCTCGCGAAGTACGTGCTGAAGGGCTACTCGGAGTGGAACGACGAGGCGATCTTCTCGCACATGCGCTCGGGTGTCGAAAAGCACGTGCGCTTGAAACAGACCATTCCAGTGCACATCGCCTATTTCACGGCATGGGTGGACGTGAACGGCGGCCTGCATTTCCAACACGACATTTACGGCTACGACCGCCAGGCCGGAAATTAGCCTCCGCTCAGCTTCATTTCGCCCCGCGCGGGTGGTATCCTGAAACCCTCCCGCGCGGTAACGCATCTCACTTAAATGCAGCGAATGAAGAAAAACGCACTCTCGCTACTCTTGTTCTGTTCTCTGCTGATCTCAGGCGCAACCCCCGCTGACGCGAGCGTGAGTTTGAGCCGAACCGATTTCGATGCCTCCGCCATCGGGTCCATCGAAACGGATGTGTTCGACCTCGCCCTTGGCGCGGCCAGCTGCGCCATCAAGTCCGGCGCCGTCGACAACCCTTCCACATTGACCGTGATCGACTATTCAAAGCCTTCGAGCGAGAAGCGCTTGTGGGTGTTTGATCTGCGGTCCCGCGAGCTCATCTACGAGGAACTCGTCGCGCACGGGCAAGGCAGCGGCCTCGGCATGGCCACCCAGTTCTCCAACGAACCGGAGACGCATCGCACGAGCCTGGGCTTGTTCAAGACCGACAAGCCGTACGTAGGGCGCAACGGCTATTCTCTTCGCCTTGATGGCCTCGATCGCGGCTTCAACGACCGCGCGCGCGAGCGGGCGATCGTGATGCACGGCGCTCCGTATGTGAGTGCCCAGTTTGTGAAGGCCACCGGCCGTCTTGGCCGCAGCCACGGCTGCCCGGCGGTCAGCGCCGATGTGGCTCGCGCGATGATCGATCGCGTGAAGGGCGGCGGGCTGGTGTTTGCCTACTACCCGGACGCGCAGTGGCTCAAGGCGTCGAAGTATCTCGGTGGCTGCCGGGGATAACTGCGTTCAAGGCGCGCTCGAGCTGCGACAGCGTTGAAGGCTTCGTCAGCAAGGGTGCGCCGCTCTCGCTAATCCGCTGCTGCGCTTCGGGCACCGCCGTAAAGCCCGACATGAAGATCACCGGCAATGCTGGCCGGAACACCCGCGCGGCATCGGCAAGATCGATCCCGTTCATCCCGCTGCCCAGCAGCACATCCGTCAACAGCACATCAATCGGCTCGCCGCTCTTCAAGAGCGGCAGCGCCACGGCCGCGGTCTCCGCCAGCATCACCGCGTGACCCAGCGTCTCGAGCTGGCGCCGCACCGTGCTGCGCACTGACGGTTCATCTTCCACGACCAGGATCCGGCGTCCGATCACCGGCGGGTTCGTGAACATGGCGGGCGTGTCCTGCGCGACCGGCTTGTTCTTGGTCAGCGGCAGGTACACGATCACTGTCGTGCCGCGGCCGGGCTCCGACGCGATCGACACCGTGCCTCCTGACTGCTTCGCGAATCCGTAGACCATGCTCAGGCCCAGGCCGCTGCCGGTGCCGCCCGTCTTGGTGGTGAAGAACGGCTCGAACACGCGCGACACTACATCGGGCGTCATGCCGACGCCGGTGTCCTGGAT
>DATMJU010000547.1:0-7807 GCA_035553795.1 Vicinamibacterales bacterium | reverse complement strand
GAGCACGATCACCGGACCCGGCGTGAGGGGACTGACGCGCGACGGGTCGGCATCGGCTGGGGCGGTGGTCAGCCACGCGCGATGCTTCACCAGCAGATCCCACACCGCCTTGTGATGGTCGCGCTCGTTGGTCTTGAAATCGAGATGCAGCACGATCAGCGGCCAGCGGCTCTTGTCACCGGCCTTCATGGCGCGCTCGACAATCGGCCGGACGCGATCGAAGAAATGGGCCTGGAGCGTCGGCTCGGTGCCATCCAGCTTGGTGTCGTGGGACAACACGGATTGCCCGCCGCGGCCCGCGGCGTACGCGATGTCCTGTTCGATGACGATGGGGGAGAGGCCGGTGGCGAGGGCGCGATCGATGCGATCGGCGTGCTCGCCCTCTTCCACGTACGCGTTGTGCGCGTGGAGCAGCGAGCGGCCTCCGAGCAACTGCGGGCGAGGTTCCGATTGCGAAGCGAGCGCGGTGGTCGTCAACAGCGCCGCGAATGTCAGCGAGCGAATCATCGAGATCATCCTGAGTCTGACGAATGCTACTGGGGCTGGCGCCGGCCTGCCGT
The DNA here is from genome assembly GCA_035553795.1 of Vicinamibacterales bacterium. GTDB lineage: Bacteria > Acidobacteriota > Vicinamibacteria > Vicinamibacterales > UBA2999 > 12-FULL-67-14b. Next base: position 7,247 of record DATMJU010000547.1, on the reverse strand, counting down.
CAGCTTGATGCCGGCCATGGCGGCGACCTGGATCAAGGTGAGTCCGTTGCCGATCATCAACGGCCACGATTGTCGCACCACTCCGTAAGCGAACCAGAGCGAGACGCCGGTGCCGAAGAGAGCCAGCATCGACCACGACAGTTCGCGGCCGCCCATTTGCCACGTGCGGAACACCTGCGGCACGAAGGCCACGGTCGTCAGGACCGCGGCCATGAATCCGATCCACTCCAAGTCGAACGTCATTCACTCCCCAGGCACATGCACCGGCGCGCGCTTTGCGCCGCTCCATGTTACTCGGGCGCGCGGTTACAGGTGTTCCGACGGACGTTCCGGTATCGAGCGACCGCCGTGCGAGGCGTTGGCGACGACTTGTGAATCGGTGCCGGTGTGTTGATCGAGCCACCGGCAGGTCGCGGCGATGGCCTTGCCCTGTGCGGCCCTCGGGGTCTCGCCGTAATGCTCGGCAATCGGCGGCACGTCGAGTGGAATGGCGACGCCGTTGGCGTCATGGCGCCGCAGCCCGGTGAGGTCCGCGACGAAGCGATCGCCGCCGATCACGCTCATCTTTTGCACCGCGATGCTGAAGCTGTACTTGCCATGTTTATGAAAACCCACGAAGCGAGGATAGCTGCCGCGCATGACGCTCGTGCGACGGCCATTTGAACAACCAATGGTTACAGGAACGTGATGCCTGTGCCGGCCCCGTGTCAGGCTCGGTGCTGGCTGATCTGCGCGTGCAGGGACCGAACGCGTTGGTCGATTTCGTTGATGATCGCGTTCACCGTGTCAGGAGTTTGCCCCTTGGGATCCTGGAGCGGCCAGTCCTCACGCCTCGTGCCCGGCACCACCGGGCACTCATCACCACAGCCCATCGTGATCAACCAATTGGCGGTTGCAGCCAGTTCCGGCGTGAGCTTCTGCGGCCGTTGCGTCGACAGGTCAATGCCGCGCGCTTTCATCAGCGCAACGACTTCGGGATGGACGCGGTCGGCGGGGTGCGTGCCGGCGGAGATGGCGCGCGCGACGGACGGGTCCGCGTACTTGTTGAAGAGGGCAGCGGCGATCTGCGAGCGGCCGGCGTTGTGGACGCAGGCGAAGAGGACCGTGATCACGACGCTTTGAGCGCGACTTGCAGGCGGCGGTCGTCTTTCTCTTTGATCGCGGTGTGGGTCAGCGCATGGAGCGCTGCCTTGACGACCGAGGCCACGACCGGATTCTCCACCCGCGCGAGACGGTAGTGCATCCAGATGCCATCGCGTCGCGCTTCGACCAAACCGGACTTTCGCAAGTAGGCGAGGTGCCGCGACGCCGTGGGCTGCGGCACGTCGAGACTGGCGTGAATGTGGCACACGCAGATCTCTTCGTCGCCGAGCAGCGCCAGGATGCGCAGCCGGGTCGGATCCGCCAGCGCAGCGTAGACCGACGTGAGGTCGTCCAGGTCCTTGATATGCGGCGCCGGTTTCGTCGAACAGCAGGGGCTTGACATATTCGTTTAGGCGAATATAAGATGCGTTCCAGACATTCGCTAAAGCGAATATAGCACAGGACGCACATGAACACGTTACCCGTAGCCATCATTGGCGCAGGCCCGGTGGGCCTGGCCGCCGCAGCGCATCTCGCCCGCTATCACCAGCCGTTCGTCGTGCTCGAGGCCGGCTCCCACGCCGGAGCCGCGATGCGCCAGTGGGCTCACGTGCGAACCTTTTCGCCGTGGCGCTACATGATCGACGCGGCCAGCCGCGAGCTGCTCGAGGAGACCGGATGGCGCACGCCGGATCCCGAAAAGCTGCCGACCGGCGGCGAGTTGATCGCCCAGTACCTCACGCCGCTGTCGCGCCACGCGGCACTGGCGCCGCACATCCATTTCGACGCCCGCGTCGTGTCGGTTGGGCGTAAGGATTTCGACAAGGTCCGAACGAAGGGTCGCGACGCGCAGCCGTTCGAGATTCGCGTGGCGACGGGCGAAACGATTGAAGCCCGCGCGGTCATTGACGCGAGCGGGACCTGGCTCACGCCCAACCCAGCGGGCTCGGGTGGCATTGCGGCAAAGGGCGAGACCGAGCATCGGGATCGCATCGCCTACGGCATTCCCGACGTGCTCTCGCGCGATCGCGATCGCTACGCCGGCAAGGGCATCGTCGTCGTCGGGAGTGGACATTCGGCGTTCAACGTCATTCTGGATTTGTTGACGTTGGCAGAGCAGGCGCCGCAGACGCGCATCACCTGGGTCATGCGCCGCGACAACCTCGAGAGCGTATGGGGCGGCGGTGCCGCCGACGCGCTCGAGGCTCGCGGCGAACTGGGGCAGCGGGCCAAGCGCGCGTATGAAGCCGGCCGATTGCATGTCGTCACGCCGTATCGGATTCGCGCCATCGCACCGGTGAGTCATGCCCTGCAGATCTCGGGCACGGTGAATGGCACTGACCAGATACTCATCGCGGACCAGGTAATCGTGTGCACCGGCTTCCGCCCGGACCTCGACATGCTGTCCGAGATTCGCCTCGGCCTCGATCCCTGGCTCGAGTGCCCGGCCGCCCTCGGCCCGCTGATCGATCCCAACGAACACAGCTGCGGCACGGTGCGTCCGCACGGTGCGCGAGAGCTGGCGCATCCCGAAAAGGACTTCTACATCGCCGGCATGAAGAGCTACGGGCGCGCGCCGACGTTCCTGATGGCGACCGGCTATGAACAAGTGCGGTCGATCGCCGCGATGCTTGCGGGCGATGTCGCCGCGGCGGAACGCGTCGAGCTGGTGCTGCCGGAGACCGGCGTGTGCAGCACCGACGCGATCACGGGCGCATCGAGCTGTTGCACGCCGGTTGCGGTCGGCGTGTCCGCGCCAGTCGCAACGGCCGCAGCGGGTTGCTGCGGCGGTCCCGCGTCGGCCTCTGCTCTCGCCAGATTGCGAGAGCTACGGCCCGACCTCGCCGTAGCGGCCTCCGGCCGCGAAGGCGGGCCTGCTGGCGCCGACGCTTGTTGCAGCGACGATGCGAGCGCGAAGGCAGAAGGGAAGAGCGGCTGCGGCTGCAATGGCGAACCAGTGGTGTTGCTGCAGGTCGGCCGCGCCAGGAATTAATCAACACGAGGACAAGGTGGAGACCGCAATGAGAATCGCATCGGCGTTGATGGTGGTGATGTTGGGCACGGCACTGGCCGCCCAGGAAGGCGCGGCGACGCTGCCCTCCAACTACAAGGTGACGTTTGAGAACGCCTGGGTGAAGGTGACGTCGGTGCGGTATGAAGGCAAGCAGAAGCTGCCCGGGCACACCCATACCCCAAATCCCGCAGCCTATGTGTACCTGAACGACGGGCCGCCGGTGATCTTCACCCACGTCGGCGGCAAGCCCGCCACGCGCGCGGCCACGAAGGCCGGAGCGTTCCGCGTGTATCGCGGTCTCGACGAGGTGCACGAGGTTGAGAACACCGGGGCGGCGCCCAGCGAGTTCCTGCGTGTGGAACTGAAAACCACGCCGCTCGAGCCCGGCAGCTTCTTCGGCAAGTTCGAACGCCCGGCGTCGCCGTCCGGCGCTCCCGTGGTGCATTTCAACCACTCGCAGCTGCGCGTGTCGCGTTTGTGGATTCAGCCAGGCCAGGAACTGGGAGTGACGACGACCACCGAGCCGGCGTTGATCATCGCGTTGGCGCCGGGTGCCGGATTGCGAACAGGAGAGACGCGCTGGGTGGCGGCGTCATCCGCTGAGCGGCTCAAGAACACATCCTCCGCGGCGATCGATGTCCTGCGGTTCGATCTCCGCACGCAGCCCAAGAAGATCTCATGATTTGGTGAACTGGTGATCTGGCGATCGATGTGATGAAGTGACACTCCCATGCACCGCCACGTAATCTGGGCGATCGGCTGCGGACAGCTGGTCAACTGGGGCGTGATGTATTTCGCCTTCGGCGTGCTGCTGGTGCCGCTCGAACAATTCCTCGATGAGCCGCGCTGGCTCGTGGCCGGCGCGTTCTCGGTGAGCCTCCTGGTCTCAGCGGTTGCGGCGCCCGCGGTCGGACGTCTTGCGGATCGCGGGCAGGGGCCGGCGGTGATGCAGGCCGGTGGCCTCATTGCCTCCGCGCTCCTGATTGGGTGGGCCGCGTGGCCCAGCCTCTGGTCCACCTACCTCGCGTGGGCGCTGCTCGGGATGTGCGGCGCCGCGATCCTCTACGAGCCGGTATTCGCGATCGTCGGGAGGGCGTTCAGCGATCCAGCGGGACGCATGCGCGCGATTGCCACCGTCACGGTGATGGGTGGACTCGCGAGCTCGGTCTTCCTGCCGGGCACGGCGGCGCTGACCGATCGATTTGGCTGGCGCGGCGCCGCGATCGCGATCGGGATTCTGATCGCGGTCACGACACTGATCGTGTGGCAGATCGCGTTCCGCGACCTCGCCTGGTCCGCACAAACGATCCGCGACGCGATCCTGAGCGAAGCCGACGACGGGTCGGCAGCGTCACTGCCCGAGCTGAACCGATTTGCCGCGGTCTTCGCCGTTTCGGCGATCGTCAACTCCGCGGTCGCCTCCAACATGGTTGCCGCGTTGATCGATGGCGGCTTTGCGCCAACGCTCGCCGCCTCGATCGCCGGGCTGTTCGGCGTCATGCAGTTACCCGGACGGCTGCTGATGACGACGCCAACCTTTGCGCCGGGTCCCGTGCGTTTGATCGTCGTGAGCTTCGCGTTCCAGATCGCCGGCCTGACCTCACTGATGCTGCACTCGACCTCAGCATTAGTGGCCGGCGTGATCCTATTCGCGATCGGCGCGGGTCTGACGACGCTGGCTCGTCCGTATTGGGTGCTGCATGCCTACGGTCCAGATCGCGCGGGCCACGCCAATGGCGTGATTGCGCGCGCCCAGCAGATTGCTCGCGCCGCTGGTCCGGTCTCTGCCGCAGCCGCTGCCGGAGTGACGGGCTACCCGATGGTGTTTGCAGCCTTGGCGTTGTTCCTGATGGTCGCGACCGCTGTGATCTCGCGCCGCTCAGCCGGCGGTAACGAATTTGCTTAAGGCATGTGTCGAGGGCGCAAATTCGTGCGCTTTCGCCGTCTGACGACACAACGTTAGTAAGCAGGTTCCCCGACTATGGCTTTACATGCTGTTTCTAAGCCGGAGGAAGACCCCGACGAGGATCGTGAACCGTCGGTCGTCTGTCCGATCTGCCGCGGGCAGATGGACACCGTTTATGACCGCCACCATCAGCGCGTTGTTGTGTGTGTGGACTGCCAGTCAGGTCTGACTGTGCCTTCGACCGCCTGGGACATCGCGCGCATCAAGCGCGAAGCCAGGTGGATGCCTGAGCCGTAAGGCCCAGGCACCTCATCTGCAAAAAACTCTACTTAGTGATGGCGCCGCAGACGATGCGGTCGCCGGCATTGCCTGACGGATCGGTCTTCATGTCGTCGGCCGCGGCGTGGATCATCAGCGCGGTGCCGCCGTTGGCGTAAATCGAGTTCGGTTCGGCGCCCATCGTGACGTTCTTGTTGACGATCGTCACCTTGGCGTTGCCCTTGGCGTCGACCGTGAAGTTGTTCATGTCACCGGCGTGCGCACCTTCGGGGTTCTGCATGCCGTGCTTTTTGTTCATCGGGTTGAAGTGGCCGCCGGCGCTGGTGAACGGCGCCTCGCACTTCGGAACGGCGTGGAAGTGAATCGCGTGCTCGCCCGGGGGCAGGCCCTTCACGTCGAGATCGATCGACACGCCGCCACCCTTGGCCGGCGAAATCATCGCCATGCCGACGGAAGTGCCTTTCTGATCCTTCAAGTCAACGTGCTTCATCTGCGCCGAAAGGGTCGCAGTGCCGATTACCCCTGCAAGAGCGAGAACGGAAAAGATGCGGGTCATAGTTGCCTCAAGGTCACTCGTCAATGTTGCGCCGCCACTGTGGCGAGCGTCCGTCCATGATCGCACAGTTTCCGCTGGCGACTCCCTGGCCGTTACATGTGTAAATTCTGGCCTGAATTCTCGCGGTTCGCTGGTTTCTTCTTGAAGTAACGTGAAGTTAACTTTACTGTAGCGGAGTCGTCACATGACTCTGCGTCGGATCCTGACGTGGGCGGTAATGACGACGGCTTTCACCGTCGCCGAAATACCACTGCGGGCCGGGCAGGCCGGCACATCCGCCACCGCGGCGGTCATCACCAATAATCCAGAGATACAGAAGAGCCTCGACCGCCTGCAGAAGCGCAGCGCCGTGTGGAGGAACGCCCTGGCGGAGGTTGAAAAACTCGGTCGGAAGGCCGTAGTCGTCACGCCGAAGAACGTCCGCGTGAAAGATCCGAAGAACGGAAAGCTGCGGTCCTTCGACCGGGACGTGCTCGCGGAGGTGCAGCCCCTGGCCGAGCACGAAACGCGGGTTGATGCTGTCGTCGTAGTCATCAACGTCGCGTTGCTCGAGCGCATGCTCGCATCGACCGACACGGTTGGTGATTTCGAGGACGATCTCGATCGAGTGGTGGCGCACGAAGTCTACGGACACGCGATTCCGTATCTGCTTGCGGGCGACCTGTCGGGCAAGTGCGCAGACCCGGTTCCCGGGCAGCGCGCCGAGGACGCTTGCGCGATCAAGCGCGAAAACGAGATTCGCGCCGAGTTACGGCTCGGTGAGCGTCGCGATTACGGCCTGAACGGATTGGCCATGGCGCGTCGGTCCCGTCACTAGCTCGCCGCTTCCAATACCTCGCACGTTTCAGCCGTGTTAACTCTCGGCCCTCCCTGGACCGCCTGAGCTCGTTTACCTGTCCGTAACATTCGCGTCATCCTCGATACACAGCTCGCCGATAGCCTGAGCCTCGTAATGAATTCCATTTCGAGGATCTGTATGAATCTCCGACAACTCGGGCGTCTGTCGCTGTTCGTGGTCGCGCTCACCGCCTACGCTGTACCGCCCGTCCTGGCCGCGCAAGCCGCCGCCGCGCAGGGCCGCAAGGTTCGCGTCACCGGCATCGTGCGCGACGAATCCAACAACATCACGCTTCCCGGCATTGCGGTCGAGGTGACCGGAGGCGAAACCGTGTACACGGACGTCGACGGCCGGTACGTGCTCGAACTCGTGCCCGGGACCTACGAGATCAAGGTCGCCATGGATGGGTACGAGACCAGGACCCTGAACGTGGCGGTTGCCGCCGGCGCGCGCGTCATCGACGCGAATGTCGGTTTGACGATGTCGCGCTTTGCGGAAACCGTGCAGGTCACGGCCTCCGGCGCGATCGACGCAGTGACGTCGTCGGCTGAAGCGCAGATCGCCGACCGCA
>DATMJU010000546.1:0-3057 GCA_035553795.1 Vicinamibacterales bacterium | reverse complement strand
CATCATGAAGACGCCGGGCTGCTGCACGAAGGGTTGCGAGCCGGAGAGCTGCAACGGCTTCGGCACGCTGACGGTCCGCCGCCGCACTTCATCACCGGCCACCGCGCGTGGGATCTCGCGGCCCGGCCGCGCATCGAGCGCCGCCGCAATCGCCGCGATGTGCTCCGGCGTATTGCCGCAGCATCCGCCCGCGATGTTGATCAGGCCGTCCTTCGCGAACCGCGCCAGGTACTTGGCCATGTCCTCCGGACCGAGATCGAATCCGGTCGGCGACAGGGGATTGGGCAGGCCTGCGTTGGGATAGCACGACACCGCCGTGGTGGCCTTGGCCGCCAGTTGTTCGAGGAACGGGTACATCAGGTCGGGTCCCAACGAGCAGTTGAGCCCGACCGAGATGGGATTGACCTGCGCCACCGCGGTCCAGAACGCCTCAACCGTCTGCGCCGAGATCATCGTCTCGCCGCCGCGCCCGACCGCTGCGGAGATCATGATCGGCAGCTGCACGCCATCCGCCGCGAACACCTCCTGAATGGCGACCAGTGCCGCCTTGGCGTTGAGCGAATCGAAAATCGTTTCGACCAGCAGCACGTCCGAACCACCGGCGATGAGCGCGCGCGCCTGCTCGATGTACGCGGTCTTGACCTGGTCGAACGTGACGACGCGGAAACCAGGGTCGTCGGCGTCGGCGGAGTTCGACAGCGATACCGTCAGCGGGCCGATGGCGCCGGCGACAAATCGGCGGCGGCCCGTGGCATCGGCGACGCGGTCGGCCCACTCGCGGCACTGCCGCGCGGACTGCTCGTTGATGTCCCATGCCAGCTGGCGCAGGAACGGATCTTCGATGATGCGCTGGTAGAAATCCGGATCCTTGCGGCGGCCGTGCTCGCGCGGGTCGTCCACGAAGAACTCGCTCTGCGTGATCGTGGTCGCACCAAACGTATTCGTCTCGATGATGTCCGCGCCGGCTTCCAGGAAGCGGCGGTGGATGTCGCAGATCATCGCCGGCTGCGTCAACGAGAACAGGTCGCCGTTGTTCAGCAGGTCTTTGCTCGCATCACGGAAGCGGTCGCCGCGAATGTCGGCCTCGGTCATGCCGTAGGTGCGGATGGTCGTGCCCGTGGCGCCATCGATGATGGCGACGCGCTGGGCCATCAGCTCCGCGAGGGGATGCTTCGAGTGAACGCGGTGGGTAGTGTCAGTGTCGACAGTAGTCATGTGTGTGTTTTCTTGCTACTTGCTACTTGCTACTTTCTTCTTCGTCCCGATGGCCAGCAGCACCGCAAACGGATCGTTGGTGCGGCGCGCCCCGAGCTGGACGCGGACATCGCCGAATCCCGCGTTCTTCAGCAGTCCGGAGAGGTGCTCGTCGCTGAAGCCAAACCAGCGGTCGCCGAGCTTCTCCCGCACCCAGGTTTCATCATGCGGCCGCAGATCGAGGATCAACAGCCGGCCACCCGGTTTGAGAATCCGTGACGCTTCCTTGATCGATTCGGCAGGCTCGTTGGCGTGGTGGAGCGCCTGTGACAGCAGCGCCACGTCCATGGTGGCGCTCTCGATCGGCAGTTTCTCGAGTTCGCCTTTCTTCCACGTGATGTTCGACAGCTTCTTGCGGCCGGCGAGAGCTTTGGCTCGCGCCAGGACTCCGGCCGAGCGATCGACCGCGGTCACGTGTTTGGCCCAGCGGGCAGTCTCGACCGTCAGGTAGCCCTCCCCGCATCCGAGATCGGCGACCTCGTACGGGGGAAGCAGCATGCCCAGTGCGCGCGACCAGGCGGCCCAGCTCCGGCCCGGCACCAACTGCCGTCCATCGCGCGTGTCGGGGCCGACGTGCTCAAAGTTCTCGCGGCGCATCCGCAGCACTTCCTGCAGACGCGAATCGTCGGCCTTCACCAGCGGCGATGCTGCCGCCTCGTCGAACTGCGCCTGCAGCAACGGCCACAGCGGACTCTTCCCATCTCCCTTGATGGCAGGGGACAGGCGGTAAAAGCTGTAGGCGCCGTCGCGTTCTTCGACGACCAGGTCGGATTCCTTCAGCAGGCCCAGGTGGCGAGACACCCCGGACTGCGCGAGCCCGAGGATGCCTGTCAGTTCCTTGACGTTGAACCGGTCCTTATCGAGCACCCGCAGCAACCGGAGCCGGGCCTCATCGCCCAGCAAGCGGTAGAGGGCGGATGCTTCTTTCATATCTACTAATCTACATTAGTGGATGAAGAGGTGCAACAGGTGCAACAGGTGCAACACCAACGGGTGCAACTGGTGCAACTGGTGCAACGGGTGCAACGGGGCAACTAAGTGCAACAGGTGCAGGACGCGGGCTGCAAGCGGCACCCGTCGCACCCGTCGCACCCGTTGCACCCGTCGCACCCGTTGCACCCGTTGCACCCGCGAGCATGCGATAATGCCGCTCTTGTATTCGTGCCTGCCCCGTCGCAAGCGGACAGGGCTCCTAACTCACTAGCTGGAAGGAAAGGCACCGGCTGGCCCACACGGGGCCAACGGCGTCTGAAACACCCTATGGGAATTCTCGATAAGCTCCGCCCGCAAGCCAAGTCCACCCATCCCGATCCCAACATTCGCATCGAGGCGATCCACGAACTGGATCCCACGGATATCGAGTCGCTCAGCGCGTTCGCCAAGGACGACACCGACGCCCGCGTCCGGCGCGTCGCCGTGGCGCGCATCAGCGACGCGTCGGTGCTCGCCGATATCGTGCGCAACGAATCCGAAGGCAGCGTGCGTGACCATGCGCTCGGCCAGCTCGTCGACCAGGCCTCCAAGCACGATGCCGCGGTCTCGATGGCGGCCGTGTCGGCGCTGGCATCGCTCGGCCGCGAGCGCGAGCTCGGGCAGGTTGCCAAGTCTGCAGGCCCCGATGAAACCCGGCGCGCGGCGATTGCCGCGGTGCGCGAGCAGAAAGTGCTCGGCAGCATTGCCAGGCACGCTGTTGAAGCCGGCGCCCGGCTCGTGGCCCTCGAACGTTTGACCGATGCCGTCGAGATCGAAGGCGTGGCGTTGCGCGGCGAGCATGCCGATGCCGCGGTCGCTGCGATCGACAAG
>DATMJU010000545.1:0-15681 GCA_035553795.1 Vicinamibacterales bacterium | reverse complement strand
TTCCAGGACATCAGCGTCCTGGTCGGCGTGCTGCACGGCCTCGCGCTCCTGGTGCTCGACAGCGCCGGTTTCACGTGGACGCTGATCGGCATCACGATGTACGCGGCATCTCTGTCGCTGTTTCTTGCGGCGATCGAGGCCGCGCGCCGTGCGCCGCTGACCCGCACGTTCGTCTACTCGCCCGCGTGCGACACCATCCTCAAGACCGGACCGTACCGGTTCATCCGGCATCCCATCTATCTCTCTTACTCACTAGCGTGGCTGGCCGCGCCTATTGCGATGCTCAGCATCCCCCTTGGCCTCACGGCGATCTTCATGATCGCGTGCTACGCCGTGTCCGCCCGCGAAGAGGAGCGCCTGCTGGCCAGCGGACCAAAGGGCCCTGAGTACGCTGAGTGGTCGAAGAAGACCTCGCGGCTGATTCCGTTCATTTACTAGGCGGCACGCCTCAATCCCGGCATTCATCCCAGCAGATTCGTTTGCTCTTGTTGACATTCGACAAGAGGGCGGCGATGCTCTTGTCGGATGTCGACAATACTCGCCGCGGGCGGGTCGACACCGCACAAGCAAATGGCAAAGCTCGATCTACTCCAGGGAACGCTGGACCTCCTGATTCTCAAGACGTTGGCGCTCGGCCCTCAGCATGGCTGGGGCATCTCGCAGCGAATCCAGCAGATCTCCGACAACGTGTTGCGCGTCAACCAGGGTTCGCTCTACCCGGCACTGCAGCGCCTCGACACTGCCGGATGGATCGAGTCCGAGTGGGGCGCATCGGAGAACAATCGCCAGGCGAAGTTCTACAAGTTGACGAAGAAGGGTGAGCGGCAACTGCGCGACGAGCAGGAGCAGTGGGAACGCATGACGCTCGCGGTCCAGAAGATCCTGGAGACCCAGGCGTAACGACGATGTGGAAACGCCTGTTCGCGCTGATCAAACACGGCGAGCTCGATCGCGGGCTGAACGCGGAAGTCCGCTTTCACATCGAAATGGAAACCGAGAAGAACATCGGGCTCGGCATGAGCCCTGAAGAGGCGCGGCGGTCGGCGCTCAGGAGTTTTGGCCCGATGGAGAAGCACAAGGAGGAGACGCGCGATGCGCGCGGGACGATGGGCGTTGAGGCGCTGGCGCAGGATCTCCGCTATTGCATGCGAGCGTTCATCAAGAATCCGGGCTTCGCGGCTATCGCCATCACGACGCTCGCGCTCGGCATCGGCGCCAACACCGCGATCTTCAGCGTAATCAACGCGGCGTTCTTTGCGCCGTACGGAGTGCGCGACGCGGAGCGGCTGGTGCGGTTGTGGGGGCAGGACCTGCCGCGCAACGCCCTGCAACTGGGGTTCTCGGTCCCCAAGTACGAGCTGATTCGCGATCAGCAGACATCGTTTGAATCGTTCGGCGCGACCGCTGGACTTGCGCAGACGCTGTTGTTGGACGGCACCGAGCCAATCCAGGTCAACGGATCGCTGTCAACGAGTACGTTCCTCGACACCTTCGGCGCCACGGCGATTGCCGGACGCTTCTTCCGCGCGGACGAAGAGCGCGACACCACGGTCGCGGTGCTCGGCGAATCGATCTGGCGCGCGCGATTCGGCGCCGATCCAGCGGTGGTGGGCCGGACGATTACGCTCGACGGTTCGCAGTACACGGTGATCGGCGTGAGCTCGCGGCTCCCGTCGTTCTGGGACGCGGACGTGTTCACGACCAACCCCTTTCACTATCCGGGCGTGACTCAAGACACGATCCAGCGCGGCTTCAGCTACCTGCAGCCGGTGGGGCGGCTCAAGCCGGGCGTATCGGACGAACAAGCGGAGGGCGAATTGGCGGTGCTGGCCGAGCGATTCAAGGCAGCCCGTCCCGGCAACGCCGACGCGGCCTGGTCGATGGCCGCAATCCCGTTGCGAGACGATATCGTCGGCGCCTCGCGCGCGTCGTTGTTGACGCTGCTGGCCGCGGTCGGTCTCCTGCTGGTGGTCGCCTGCGCCAACGTCGCCAACCTCCTCCTTGTCAGGTTCACGGGCCGCCGGCAGGAGATCGGCTTGCGGACGGCGCTCGGCGCCTCGCGGTGGCGCATCGTGCGGCACTTCCTCGTCGAGAGCCTGACGCTTTGCCTGGCTGCCGCCGCGCTGGGCGCGGTGTTCGCGAGCTGGGCGATGCCAGGCTTGCTGCTGCTGGCGCAGAACAATCTCAACTTCGCGGCCGAGATCCGCATCAGCATGACCGTGTTGTCGGCGACCGGCGTGCTGGCGTTCGCCGCGGGGCTGGTGATGGGTGCGTATCCGGCGATGCAGGGATCGCGCGCGGACATTGTGTCGGTGTTGCGCGACGGCGGCCGCACCATTGCCGGCGCGTCCGGCAGTCACCGCGCGCGCCGCATCATCGTGGCCGCGCAAGTGGCGGTGTCGCTGGTGTTACTGATCGGCGCAGGGTTGCTCGTTGCCAGCTTCTCGAAGCTGCGCAACCAGCCGGCCGGATTCGATCCCAATCGCGTTTTCGTCGCCGGCGTCGCGCTGCCGTCAGCACGCTACCCGGACCTCGCATCGCAGAGCCGCTTCTGGGAGCGTCTCAATGCGGAGCTGTCACACGCGCCGGGCGTTGAACGCGCAACGCTGAGCGCGGCGCCGCCGCTAAGCGGCGGGTTCGCGCGCGCACCCTACGCGCTGGCCGAAGGCGCTGTGCCGCCGTTGAACGAACGGCCGCTGGCGATCACCACGTCAGTGATGCCTGGCTATTTCGCAACGTTGCGCATCCCGATGATCTCGGGCCGCGACTTCACCGAGCGGGACACCGCGGAGGCGCCGCTGGTCGCCATCGTCTCGCGATCGACCTCACGACGGATCGGCGGCGAACGAGGCTTGCTCGGCCGCCGCATCATCATGGGTTCGCAGGGCGGCGGACAGGTGATGGAAGTGATCGGCGTGGTCGAAGACGTGCGCACGCAGTCACTCGCCGCCACGTCGGAGTACGAATTCTATCGCCCGGTTGCCCAGCGCGGCCGGCCGTTCATGCAGATGCTGGTCAAGACCGCGGGGGATCCGGCAAGCTTTGAATCGACCGCCCGGCGCGTGCTGGCGCAGCTCGATGCGACGTTGCCCATGACGGGAGTGACCACGCATGCGCAGATGGTCGGCCAATCCCTGGCGCAGCAGCGCCTCATGTTCGTCCTGCTGGGCGTGTTTGCGCTGCTGGCAGTGCTGCTGTCGTCGGTTGGGATTTACGGCGTCGTCGCCTCATTCGTGGGCCAGCGCCACGCGGAGATCGGCGTGCGCATGGCGCTTGGCGCCACGCGCTGGCAGGTTGTCCTCACGGTTCTCAAGGAGAGCATGACCCCGATTGCCGCCGGCCTGCTGCTTGGCGTCGCCGCATCGGGAGCGCTCGGGCGCTTCATGCAAGGGCTGCTGTTCGAAGTCTCGCCGCTCGATCCGCTGCTGCTGGCGGGGAGCGTGCTGACGCTGGCGCTGGTGGCTGGTGCCGCTTGCGCGATTCCGGCCGGGCGGGCCGCGCGGATCGATCCGGTCGCGGCGCTCCGGGGTGAGTAAGCCATGTGGAAACGCCTTCTCGCATTGCTGCGGCATGGCGAGCTCGATCGCGGGCTGAACGCGGAAGTCCGCTTTCACATTGAAATGGAAACCGAGAAGAACATCCGGCTTGGGATGAGTCCCGATGACGCGCGCCGGGCGGCCTTGAGGAGTTTTGGTCCGATGGAAAAGCACAAGGAAGACACGCGCGATGCCCGTGGCATCAGCTGGCTCGAGAACCTCGCGGCGGATTTGCGCTACGGCGCCCGCGCGCTGGTCAAGCACCCGGGCTACGCGCTGCTCGCGGTCCTGACGCTCGGCCTCGGCATCGGCGCCAACACCGCAATCTTCAGCGTGATCAACGGCGTGCTGCTCAAGCCGCTGCCGTACGAGCGCGGCGATCGGCTCGTGGTGCTGCAGCAATCACGTCCGCTCTCGGGCCAGCCGCAGGTTGGTGTCGCCATTGCGGAGTACTACGACTACCGCGAGCGCGGCAAGGACGTGTTCGAAGGTCTGGTCGAGTACCACCAAATGAGCTTCGACCTGATCAATCGCGGCGAACCCGATCGGGTCAACACCGGCGTCGTCTCGCACAACTTCTTCGACCTGCTCGGCATCAAGCCGATTCTCGGCCGCACGTTCGTGGCCGACGACGATGTGCGCGATGCAGAGGCGGTACTGCTGCTCAGCCACACCTACTGGCGCACCAAGTTCGGCGGCGATCCGAACATCGTTGGCCAGGTGTTCGAGATGAACGACCGGCCGCATCGCGTGATCGGCATCCTGCCGAACGTGCCGCACTATCCTCAGGAGAACGATGTCTACATGCCGGTGCTGGCGTGCCCGTTCCGCGCCGCCGGCGAACGCTCGATGGCGCAGAACCGCCGCGCTTTCGGCGCGCTCAACGTCTTCGGCCGCCTGAAAGACGGCGTCGATCCGGAGCAGGCCGCGACCGCGGTGGGATCGATCTGCCACACGTTCACGCAGGACAACAAGCAGGTGTATCGCCCGGAGACGTCCGGGTTCCGCGCCACCGCCGTGCCGGTCACCGAGGCGATGACCAGCGGCGCGCGTGAACTGTTGCTGATCCTGCTGGGCATCACCGGCTTGATCCTGCTGATCGCGTGCGCCAACGTGGCGAACCTGACGCTTGCCCGCATGCTCGGCCGCGATCGCGAGCTGGCGATGCGCACGGCACTCGGCGCCGGCCGCGGCCGGCTGGTGCGACAGTTGCTCACCGAGAGCACGCTGCTCGCCACGGTTGGCGGCGTGCTCGGTATCGGCTTCGCGTGGCTGACGGTCGGGATGTTGACGACGTTTGTCGGCCGGTTTACGTCGCGAACGGGCGAGATCACCCTCGACCCGGTGGTGTTGATCTTCACGATGGGCATCTCAATCGTTACCGGCCTGCTGTTCGGGACCATTCCCGCGCTCGGCAGTCGCGTGGATCTCGTGTCGTCGCTGAAGCAGGGTGGCGGACAAACCGGCGACTCCGGCAATCGCAAGCGCATCCAGGGTGCGCTGATCGTCGCGCAGGTGGCGGTGTCGGTGGTGCTGCTGGTCGGCGCCGGGCTCCTGCTCGCCAGCTTTTATCGACTGCAGCGAGTCGAGACGGGTTATCGCACTGACGGTGTCCTGTCAGCGCAGGTCTTCGGCAATTTCTCGCGCTATCCGACGATCGTCGAGCAGCGCAATCTCTATCTCCCGGTGCTCGAGCGTCTACAAGCGCAACCGGGCGTGACCTTTGCCGCCGTCACCAATGCCGTGCCGCTCGGCGGCGGCGCACCCGGCACGACCCGCTTCACCATCGAGGGCCGGGCCGTCGACGATCCCGAGCGGCGTCCGACCGCGGACGTTCGTGTGGCGACCCCTCAGTACTTCGCCACCATCGGCGTGCCGGTGATGAGCGGACGCGTGTTTGCCGAGCTCGACAACGAAGAGTCGATGAAGGTCGCGGTGATCAACAAGTCGATGGTCAAGTACTGGGATGGTGCTGACCCGATTGGCAGCCGCATCGAATTGCCGGCGCCGTCTGCGCCGGGGCAGCCGCCCCGCACGGAGTGGTTCACCGTGGTTGGTATCGTCGGCGACGTTCGCCAGTTCGGCCTCGCGCAACACTCGGTCGCGCAGATCTACTTGCCGCTGAGACAGACCACGTTTGGCCTTGCCGGCCAGGTGCTGGTACGAACGGCCGGCGATCCGGCAGCGTTTGGCAACGTGCTGCGCAGCACGGTCCACGCTGTTGATCCGCTCCAGCCGGTCGAGCAGGTCCAGACGCTCGACGATCTGCGATCGAATGCACTGGCGGCGCCGCGGTTGACCGCCACGTTGCTGGTCGTGTTCGCCGGGCTGGCAATGCTGGTCACGCTTGCCGGCATCGGCGGCGTCATTGCCACCTCCGTGCAGCAGCGCACGAAGGAGTTCGGCCTGCGCATGGCGCTGGGCGCCAAGCGCGAAAGCGTGTTGATCATGGTGGTCAAGCAAGGCCTGACACTGGTCGTGGTCGGCCTGGTGATCGGCATTGTCGGCGCGCTCGTCGCGGGCCGCGTGCTGAGCGCCTATCTCTACCAGACGGCGCCGCGGGATCCTATGATCTTCGCCGGCGTGGCCGCCGTATTCGTGCTCTCGGGCATCATCGCGTGCCTGATTCCGGCGCGAAAGGCGACGACGGTTGACCCGTTGATCGCGTTGCGAGCTGAGTAACCAGCTCAGCCAGGTGTGAGTTGCACGGAATTTGAGCCGAGCCGCTCGAAAACAGTGATGTAGCTATTGTTTTCGATGACGCTCCGCAAAAAGATGGCGGCAGGAGCGCCATATGCGGATGCAACTGGTTCGACTCGGATTCCTCGCGTTGTTCACCGCGGTCCCCCTGGCCGCCGCAGCTCAAACGTCCGACTACATCGTCACGGCACAAGGCTGGGGCGCTGCGCAGGCCGAAGCCGTCGCCGCCGCCGGCGGCACCGTGATCTTCGGCCACGACGGCTCCGGCGTCGGCGTGGTGCGATCCAGCGCGCCGGACTTTCTGTCCCGCATTCGTGGCAGCCATGCCATCCAAAGCGCTGAGCGCGACGTGGTTGTGTCGTGGCAGCGTCCGCAGACCGGCGGGACCATCGATGCGGACTTCACCAACCCTCCCAACAACGACACGTTCTTCAACGGCGTGCAGTGGGCGCCGCAGGCGATTGACGCGCCCGCCGCGTGGGCGGAAGGGTGCACCGGACTCGGCGTGAGGGTCGCGATCCTCGATGGCGGGATTCGCCACAACCATCCCGACCTCGCGCCGAATCTCGATACCGCGCGGTCGACATCGTTTGTGCCGGGCGAGCCGTACAACAACGACACCGGCACGTTCTGGCATGGCACGCACGTGGCCGGCATCGTTGCCGCCGTTGACAACGTGGGCACCACCAATTCCGGTGTGATCGGCATCGCGCCGCGGGCGACGCTGGTCGGCGTCAAGGTTTTGCACAACGGATCCGGTGCGTTCGGCTGGATCATCCAGGGCATTCTCTACGCCGCCACGCCGATTGCGCAGGGCGGCGGCGGCGCCGACATCATCAACATGAGCCTGGGTGCGGTGTTTAACAAGAACGATCCCGATGCCCGCGGCCTGGTGGCCGCAATGAACAAGGCTCTCAACTACGCCGACCGGTTTGGCGTGCTGGTCGTGTCGGCGGCCGGCAACGACGGCATCGATCTCGATCACAGCGGCAACGTGATCTCGGTGCCGGCACAGTCGGGCTCGGGCGTATCGGTGTCGTCCACCGGCCCGGTGGGATTCGGCTATGGCGCGACGAACTTCGATTCGCCCGCGTCGTACACGAACTACGGCAACTCGGCGATCAACGTCGCCGCGCCGGGTGGCGACTTCCAGTTGTTTGGTACGCCGGCCGGCAACGCCGGGTGCGTGGCCGGATTGATCGTGCAGGCGTGCTGGGCACTCGACATGGTGTTGAGCACAACGAGGAACGGATGGGGCTGGGCCGCCGGCACCAGCATGGCCGCGCCGGCCGCATCAGCGGTGGCGGCGATCATCAAGCAGCGCAATCCCGGGATCTCGCTGGGGGCGCTCAAGACGTCGCTTGCCCGGTCGGCGCTCGACCGGGGCAAGCAGGGCAACGACCCGTTCTACGGCAAGGGCTGGGTGAACGCCCTCGCCGCGTGCCGGCAGTAGTTACTTCTTGACGCCATCGAGTTGATCGATGGTGGCGGTGGATGGCTGGCGGGTCTTCTGAAGGCCCGCCGCCACTTTCTCGGCCTGGCGCATCACGCGAAGGATGTTCTCGCCGTTGATCTTCCTGATGTCGCTGTCCGAGTAGCCGCGCTTCAACAGCTCCGCGGTGAGGCCGGGATACTTCGACACATCCTCGAGCCCTTCGACCAGTTGCGTGATGCCGTCGAAGTCCCCGCCAATGCCCACGTGATCGATGCCCGCGACCTTGCGGATGTGGTCGATGTGATCGGCGACCTGCGACAGCGTGGCTCGAGGAGCGGTCAGGCCCTTGCGTTCCGCTTCAGGCCGGGCGTCGAAGTCCGCAACGGCCTGGGAAATGAACCCGGGCACGAACGTGACCATCACCACGCCGCCGTTCTTCGTCACCATCTGCAGGACGTTGTCGGGCACGTTGCGAGGCACGTTGCACAGCGCGCGCGCTGATGAGTGCGAGAAGATGACCGGCGCTTCGGATACGCGCAGCGCCGCTTCCATGGTGCCGGGCGAGACGTGGCTCAGATCCACGAGCATCCCGAGCCGGTTCATCTCGCGAACGACCTCTTCACCGAACTTCGACAGTCCGCCAAGCGCCGGCTTGTCGGCCGCCGCATCCGCCCAGCGCAGGTTGCCGTTGTGCGTCAGCGTCATGTAGCGCGCGCCGAGCGCGTAGAACATGCGCAGCGTGCCGAGCGAATCGTCGATCGAGTGGCCGCCTTCCATGCCGATCAGCGAGGCGATCTTCCCGGCCTTGATGGCGCGCTCGGTGTCGGCGGCGGTCAGCGCGAGCTGAAACGTCTCCGGCCACTGCTTCATCATGCGATGCACGGTGTCGATCTGCTCGAGGGTGACGCGCGTCGCCTCCCGGCCCGACATCATGGTTGATGGCGTGTAGACGGACCAGAACTGTCCCCCCACGCCACCCTGGCGCAAGCGCGGAATGTCCGTGTGCAGCTTCGGCACGGGCTTGGAGATATCGGCCTTGCTGAAGTCCTTGCCCGGATCGAGGTCGCGCAACGCCCACGGGTAATCGTTGTGGCCGTCGATCACCGGCGCCTGCTTGTGCAGCGCGATCGCGCGAGCCTTGAAGTCCTGTGCGCCAAGCGAACTGATAAGCATCAATACACCAATAGCCGCCGTGAGCTGAATCCGCATGCCGGAGAGATTATCAGAGGAGGCGCAGGGGCGAACGTCCGTTCAAAGTCTCAAGAGCGTTTCTCGAAGCAGTTTTGCCTGGATGCGGCTGACCTGAAGCGTCTCGCCATTCGCCATCAGGACCTGGTAGGTGCCGCCGGGCAACGGATTCACCTTGGTGATCTGATCGACCGCAGCCAGTGTGCCGCGGCTGAGGCGAACGAACTTCCGCGGGTCGAGGCGCGCCTCGAGCGCATGCAGGCGATGCGAGATCACGTACCGCTCGTTGCCAATCGTCGTCAGGTGCAGCAGCTCGCCGTCGGCGACGATGGAGGAGATCTGGCGAACGGGCAGGATGACCGTCTCGTCGCGGCGCCGGACGGGTATGCGCTCGAGATACTGCGGCTGGATGGCGCTGTCGAGCGCCGCGGAGGCATTGGTGAGGTTGCGCGCGCGATCCGCGGGCGCCGCCAGCGCGCGAACCCGGGCCCGCTCAATCGTGCCGGCCAGCCGCTCACGCTCGACCGGCTTCAAGAGGTAATCGATCGCGTTGAGCTCGAAGGCCTGGATCGCGAAGTCATCATGGGCGGTCACGAAGGCGATCGACGGCGTTGCGCCGGCCTTGACCAGGCGCGCCACGTCCAGGCCGCCGGCTTCGGGCATGTGCAGATCGAGCAGGGCGAGATCGGGCCGTTCGGCCTCGATCAAGTCGATCGCCTCTTTGCCGTTCCCGGCTTCGCCGACAACCTCGACGTCCGGAAACGAGCGCAGCAGGTTGATCAGAAACCTGCGGGCCGGCCGCTCGTCGTCAGCGAGAACGACCCGCAACGGCCTGGCCATCACGATGCTCCTCGATGCCGGCTGCGTCGGCGAGCGGCAGCAGGATCTCAGCCACGGTGCCGCCGCCGGCCTCGCTCGCGAGCGTCAACGACGCATCCGCGCCGTAGTGTCCCGCCAATCGGCGCCGGACATTCTCGACGCCAACGTGCTCGCCCGGGTAACGCGGCGCCGCCGGATGCAGCGGCGCCCCTGAATTCCTGACCGCGAGCCTCAACGATCGGCCCTCGGTGACCGCGGTGACTTCGACATCACCGCCGGTCTTGCTCGGCGCCACGCCGTGCTTGATGGCGTTCTCGACCAGCGGTTGCAGGACGAGCGTTGGAATCCGCAACGCGCGCAGCGATTTCGGCACGTCGATGCGCACGCGCAGCCGCTCTTCGAAGCGTTCGTGCTCGATCTTCAGGTAGTGCTCCACGAGTTCGAGCTCACGGCCGAGCGTCGTGAACTCGCCCTCCGACTTGAGCACGCCCCGAAGCAGCGCGGTGAGCTGCATCAGGGTGTTCAGCGCGCGCGGCGGCGCCGTCTCGATCAAGTAGCCAATCGTGGTGAGGGCGTTGAACAGGAAGTGGGGGTTGACCTGGGCGCGCAACGCTTTCAGCTCTGCCTCTGCGGCGAGCTTCTGCATCTCTTCCTCGCGCAACTGCACTTCGTAGCGTTCGTGGGTCAGGCGGATCTGGTCGATGCGCCGAGCCGCAACTCCAAGCACAGACTCGATCAGCGCGACGTCGTCCGACAGCAGCTTGCGGCCGCCGGTCAGCTCGCCGAAGCGAATCCGATAGCGCGGTAGATCCGTGGTGGGGACGAGGCCCTCGGAAGACACCGTTCGCCCGTCATTCGCGTCTTTATCCCCCGTAGCTTTAGCGGAGGGGGACTCTATCCACCAGGCATCCTTCGCGGCGAGCGCCGGCGCGAGGCGCGCGCACGCGGTCTCGAGGACACTGTCGATGGAGTGCTGCGCCTGCAGGGCCTGGCCAATACTCGCGCGCAGCTCCGCGTAGTCCGCGCGTCCGAGCAGCGACTCGTCCACGAATCGGACAATGCGCCGGCGGAGCCAGGGCGAGACCAGTGACGTGGCGACCCAGAGCGCGAGCAACACGCCGGCGGCGAGCGGACCAGGCGGCAACAACGACACCACCGTGTAGCCGCTGAACGCGATGGCGACGATCGCAACAAGGGTCAGGGCGCGCTTGAGAAACAGATCGGCGAGCGCGAAGCGATAGTCCTGGTAGAGGATCGCGAACGCCAGCGGGATCGCCGCGTGGTGGCCGACCAGCTCGATCGCCCAACCGTCATCGCCGCCGTGAAAACGCCCAAGGTGCGATGCCGAGACCGCGAACAGCGCCAGCGCCAGCACCCACAACACGCGCGGACCATTCGCCTGTGCGCGGGTCAGCACCGCGAGCGCGACGATGATGAGGCTGTAGCAGATGGTCAGCAGCAGGAATGCGAGGGATGACGGTTCGGGATCGCCGGTGAAGACGGTGCCCAGGTGGAGCAGTGATGCCGCGGCGCTGCAGCCGTACGCCACCGCGGTGAGCGCAAACCCGCGCGGCAGTCCGCGCGCGACCGAGTGCACCACCACCGCGGCCAGCAGGCCGAGCGCGGGAAACGACATGGCCCAGAGCGCGATCGATTCGGTGAGGTAGCCGGCCCGCGGCAGCAGATACGCCGCAAGCTCGCCGAGATTCCAGATCAGTCCCAGCACCGCGGTGGCCAGCGGCAGGCTTTGTACCGATCGCCGGAGCACCAGCGTCAGCAGCATCGCGTACAGCGCCGTGCCGGTCACGAATCCGACGAGATTGAGGACTTCCGCCGCGTTCGGCACAGAGGTGATCTTACAGGTAGGCGGTCAGGCTGTCAGGTGGGCAGGCAGTCTGGTTGTCAGCGCGAAAGTGTGGCGATGACGGGGTAGTGATCGGATCCGAAGCGCTCGTCGAGGCGGCGCGTCGAGGCCTTCCAGCCGTCGGGCAGCCTGGCGAACAGGTAGTCGAGGCGGCCCATCATGTGCGTGTTGCGGGTGTCTTCGTGGGCCATTCCTGACGACCACGCGCGGGCGAGGCGATAGGCGTCCTCGCGGGCGCCATCCTTGACGGTGTTGAAATCGCCGCCGAGTACCACGCCAGCGGTCAGCGAGGGATCTGTAAAACGCGGGCGCTCGAGCAGGTTGAGGATCGCTTTGACCTGGCGGCCGCGCGGATTCTTGAAGATCCACAGCGACGCGGGCGAGCTGAGCGGCTCGAGGTGCGCGTCAATCACCTCGAGGCGCCGCGGGCCGGCGCCGGTATCAACGAGCACGCCCGCGCCGAGCGCGACACGGCGCTGGCGCGCGAGCGGCAGTTCGAGCGCGAACGGATCGAGCAGCGGTTCGGTCGAGATGATCGCGTTGCCGCGATCCTCGCGCAGTTGCGGGCCGTTCCGCATCGAGGGCACGTAGAAGATGGAGAGTCCAAGCGCGGCGGCGTGGTCGTCGATGTCCGCCGCATCGCGCTCGCGCGAGCGGATCGCAAACGCCGAGCGATCGTTTGCGCCAAAGGCTGGCACTTCATCGCCGCGGCGATAAAGTTCCTGCACCAGCAGGACGAAGTGATTGACCGGCTTTCCGGACGTGAGCGCACCGCTGCGGAGCTTTGCGATCAGCTCGTCCAGATCGCCCTCTGAGAGGTGCGCATTCCACGACAGCACGACGAGCTCATCCAGGGCGGGCGTGGTATCAGAACGGTTGCCTGACGCGATCACCGGCGCGCCAACGGCCCGACACCATCTCGTCAGTTCAGCCGTCTCCGACTCATCGCTGGAGTGCCACTCGACACCGTAGGACTCGTCGCGCGCCGTACAGGTGGCAATCGGGGCCGCCGGCGAAACGTCCGGCCGCGTGAGGGCGAAGGATGTCGCCGTGCCCGCACTGATGCTGATCGCGGCGAGCACGGTATAGAGGAGGCGCACGGTAAATAGTTAGATGCCGCAGGACCCCGCATGGTCTCGTATTGCGACCAGCTCAACCTATAATCAAAAGACGATGGCCCGCGCGCACGATGTGGATAAATTGACCGGTCTTGGCAGCCGCTTCGCGGCGTTCGTCGCGGAGCGTCATCCGTTCGCGCTGCCGTATGCGCTCGAAGCCTTCGAGGCCTCCGGACTCGGCACGCTCAAGGCGCGCGATGCGGTGAAGATCGATGCCGCCCGCGCGGTATTGCGCCGCAGCCTCGCGAAGCTGTTGTACGAAAAGGTCGCCGCGCCGGACGGCATTGCCGATCCCACGCCCGGCACATCCGCCACCCGCCGCCTGGAGCAGGCGCGCGCCGAGGTGGTTGACGCGTGCGACGGCTTCATTCGCCGCGCCGCGATCGAAGCGTCGCTGACGAAAGCCGAACGGCGCGAAATTCTCAAGGGCATGTGCCTGACGCGCAGCGTCGACAATCGCCTCAAGCAGTTCTTCATGGGCGGCGACGTGCGCTGGGGCGAGATGGCCTTCCAGGGCAAGGGCTTCCGCTCGCTGGGGCAGGAAGCGATCTACGCCGGCGCGATCCGTTTGCGCCGCGGCGCCGCGTATCGCGCGGCAGACGGCAAATGGAACGGCGATGTGCTGGCCCCGGTGATCCGCGATCTCGGCATGACGCTCGCGATGCGGCAGGACGAAGAAGCGATCGCGATGATCCTGCGAGCCCAGATGGGCAAGGCCGGGCCGCCGATGGGCGGCAAGGACCTGCACACCGGCGACTTCGAATGGGGCGTGCTGCCGGCGGCGGCGCCGCTGGCCGTCGGCTCGCTGTCGATGGCCGGCATGGCGATGGCGTTCTCGATCCAGAAGAGCGAACGCATCGCGCTGTCGTTCATTGGTGAAGGCGGCTCCTCGCTGGGCGAGTGGCACGAAGCGATCAACGCCTGTGCGGCGGCGAAGTTGCCGGCGATCTTCTGCCTGCAGAACAACCAGACGGCACTGTCGACTCCGGTTCGCGATAACTCGGCCACGCGCGTGTTCGCGGACAAGGCGGCCGGCTACGGCATCCCCGGCATCACGGTTGATGGCACCGATCCGGACGACATTGCCGCCGCGTTCACATGGGCGGCCGAGCGCGCGCGCGCGGGCGAAGGGCCGACGCTGATCGAGGTCATCGCGATGCGCATGTGCGGTCACGCGCATCACGACGACATGTTGTATCTCGGCAAGGAGCAGCCGCCGTCCTGGGAATATCACCAGCTGCACGACACCGGCTACGCCAATCGCGAACTCTACGAATTCTGGGCGAAGCGCGATCCGATCCCGATGTACGCGCGCCGCCTCGAGGACGAAGGCCTGATCGATGCCGGCCACCTCGATGAGTTGAAGAAGTGGGCGGACGCCCTCGTCGATCAGGCCGCGCAGCGCGTGATCAGCGAGCCCTGGCCACAGCCCGAGCAGGCCGGCATCGGCGTCTTCAAGAACGAACCGCCGCGCGTGCGCGTGGAGCTGCTCGAGCCGGAACGCCGGCTGGCGCAGCCTGTCAGCAGCGAGCTCCCGCCGCTTGATACCGGGCTGCCGTTCGACAAGAAGGGCAACACCTTCCTTGAAGCGGTGATGCTCGGCGTTGGCGATGCGCTGGCGGGCGACCCGCGCGTGTTCGTCTATGGCGAGGACGTTGGCGGCCAGTACGGCAACGCGTTCCTGTTGCTGCGCCCGCTGCTGAAGGAGCATGGCGCCCGCATCCGCAACTCCCCGCTTGCCGAAAGCGCGGTGCTGGGTGTGTGCGTGGGCGCTGCGCTCGCAGGTCTTCGCCCGATCGGCGAAATGCAGTTCAACGATTTCGTCGCCACCGGCTTCAATCAGCTCGTCAACAATGCCGCCAAGATTCGTTACCGGTGGGGCGGAGAGGTGCCGATGGTGGTGCGCATGCCGTGGGGCGGCTTGCGCCACGCCGGCCCGTACCACAGCCAGAACACCGAGCCGTGGTTCTATCGCACGCCCGGGTTGAAGATCGTGGTCCCCTCGACGCCGCAGGACGCGCGCGCCCTGATGGCCGCGGCCGTCGCCGATCCCGATCCGGTGCTGTACTACGAACACATCGCGCTCTATCGCGATCCGCGCATCAAGCAGGCATTACCAGACGAAGCGCCGTCGCCGCTGCCGATCGGCAAGGCCGCGCTACGGAGGGCAGGCAGCGACCTCGCGATGATCTCGTACGGCGCCTACGTGCATCACTGCATGCGCGTCGCCGAGAAGCTGTCGGCGGAGGGCATTGAAGCATCGGTGCTCGATCTGCGCAGCCTCGCGCCGCTCGACAAGGAAGCCGTGCTCGCGGTCACGCGGCACTGCAATCGCGTCCTGATCGTGCACGAGGATTCGAAGACCGGCGGCATCGGCGAGAGCCTGGCCGCGATCATCCAGGAAGAGGCGTTCGAATCGCTCGATGCGCCGATCAGGATCGTCGCCGCGCTCGATACGCCCGTGCCGTATTCACCGCCACTCGAGGAGTTTTTCCTCCCCCATGATGGGGACATCTATAATTCCGCGCGACTGCTGAGCCGGTATTAGGGGCGCGCGTTGTAGGATTGGCGATCGAGGAGCCTCTCATGCGTCGTGTGTGTGTTTCACTTCTGATCGTCCCCTGTCTGCTCGTCGCATCCGCCAATCTCTCTGCTGACATTCGCACCGACCAGCGCGTGCGGTTCCAGCTCGGCGGCATGGCCGGCAAGCTCGTCAACCTGTTCGGCGGCAAGGGCGCGCGCGAAGGCGTGACGTCAACCGTCGCCGTCAAGGGCAACCGCAAAGCCACGATGTCCGATTCGACCGGGCAGATCATCGATCTGACCGAAGAGAAGGTCTACGACCTCGACATCAAGCGGAAGACCTACACCGTCACCACGTTCGCCGAGTTGCGCCGCCAGATGGAGCAGGCGCAGAAGGATGCCGAGAAGGCCGCGCGTGAGCAGCCCGCCGAACCGGGCCAGCCGCGCGAAAAGGATCCCGACGCCAAGGAAGTCGAGGTCGACTTCGACGTCAAGAAG
>DATMJU010000544.1:0-6359 GCA_035553795.1 Vicinamibacterales bacterium | reverse complement strand
CTCTTCCTCCACACAGACTTAAGTGACAAGTCACTCAACCCTGGGCTGCGACGCGCTCGGTCTTGCTGTGCAGCTTGTTCAGCGCCGCCAGGTAGGCCTTGGCCGAAGCCACGACGATGTCCGGGTCGGCGCCGACCCCGTTGACAACGCGCCCGCCATGCTGAAGGCGGACCGTCACCTCTCCTTGGGATTCTGTCGAGCCGCTGGTGATCGCATTGACCGAATACAGCAGCATTTCAGCGCCGCTTTGGAGCTTGGATTCGATCGCCTTCAAACTCGCGTCCACCGGGCCGTTGCCATCGCTCTCGGCACAACGCTCGACCTCCCCCTCCGAGAACACGACCTTCGCATGCGGGCGTTCGCCGGTCGCGGACTGCTGCTCGAGTGCCACCAGACGAAAGTGCTCCTGCTCGTGGGTCACGCTCTCATCGCCGACGAGCGCGATGATGTCCTCGTCGAAGATTTCCGCCTTGCGGTCGGCGAGATCCTTGAAACGCGCGAACGCGGCGTTGATCTCGCCCTCGCTGTCGAGCCCGATGCCCAACTCCTGCAACCGCTGCTTGAAGGCGTTGCGCCCGCTGAGCTTGCCGAGCACGATCTTGTTGGCGCTCCAGCCCACATCCTCGGCACGCATGATCTCGTAGGTGTCGCGCGCCTTGAGCACGCCATCCTGGTGGATGCCGGACGCATGCGCAAAGGCATTGGCACCGACCACCGCCTTGTTCGGCTGCACGATGAAACCTGTCGTCTGCGACACCAGGCGCGACGCCGGCACGATCTGCGTCGTGTCGATGCCGACCTCGAGGCCAAAGTGGTCACGCCGCGTCTTCACCGCCATCACGACCTCTTCGAGCGAACAATTGCCCGCGCGCTCTCCCAACCCGTTGATCGTGCACTCGACCTGCCGAGCCCCGCCGATCTTGACGCCTGCCAGCGAGTTGGCGACGGCCATGCCGAGGTCGTTGTGGCAGTGCACCGACCAGATCGCCTTGTCCGAATTCGGCACCCGCTCGCGCAGGTGGCGGATGAAGTTGCCGTAGAGCTCGGGAATCGCATAGCCGACGGTGTCGGGGATGTTGATCGTCGTGGCCCCCTCTGCGATCACCGCCTCGACCACGCGGGCCAGGAAATCCGGGTCGCTGCGATAGCCGTCCTCGGCCGAGAACTCGATGTCGGCGCAGACATTGCGTGCGAAACGGATCGACTGCCGTGCCTGCTCGAGCACCTGCTCGCGCGTCATGCGCAGCTTCTTCTCCATGTGCAGTTCGCTGGTCGCGATGAAGGTGTGGATGCGCGAGCGAGCAGCCCCCTTCAGCGCCTCGGCCGCACGGGAGATGTCCCGGTCGTTGGCTCGCGCCAGCGAGCACACCGTCGACTCCTTGATCTGGTCGGCGATCGCTTTGACGGCCTCGAAATCGCCGTTGGAAGACGCCGCGAACCCGGCCTCGATCACATCCACGCGCAGCCGTTCGAGTTGCCGCGCGATGCGCAGCTTCTCGTCCTTGGTCATCGAGGCGCCGGGCGACTGCTCGCCGTCGCGCAAGGTGGTATCGAAGATGATCAGTTTGTCGGCCATGGGAATCTCCAGCGAAAACAAAACGGCCCGCGGGCGGGTTGCGCGCGGGCCGTGGATGCAGGACTTTGGGACGTGTGCAGTCAGCGCGCGCGAAGCGAGTCGGGTAGAAGCAGCAGGGCGCGGCCGGACGTCATGTTTGAAATGTAGCATGCACTCGCGATGCCCGCGCGAGCGTTGCCGCTATCAGCGGTGTAGCCCCTCTTCATCAGGCTCGTGGGTCGAGGTTGCGATCACGCTCACCGGACGTCCTTTCGCACGCCGCCACACATACACGCCATAGCCTGAAAGCCCGTAGACCATGAACACCGCGAACAATACGGCCGGCGGGTGGTAGGCGATCAGTGCGAAAGCCATGGCAATGCCGACGATCACGATGAAAGGCACCGAGCGCTTGAAGCTCACGTCCTTGAAACTGTAGAAGGGGACGTTCGTGACCATCGTGAGTCCCGCATAGAGCGTGAAGCCGAAGGCCGTCCAGGCCAGCCAGGGCAGCTCGTAGACGTCGCGGAACCCGCCATCGTCCATCACCCAGATGAAGCCCACGACCACCGCCGCCGCCGCCGGACTGGGCAAGCCCTGGAAGAAGCGCTTGTCGACCACGCCGATATTGGTGTTGAAGCGCGCCAGCCGCAGCGCCGCACCGGCACAGTAGACGAAGGCGGCAAGCCAGCCGAGCTTGCCCAGGCCCTTGAGTGCCCACTCGTACATGATCAGTGCCGGTGCCGCACCGAAGCTGACCATGTCCGACAGCGAATCCATCTGTTCGCCAAAGGCGCTTTGGGTGTTGGTCATGCGCGCGACACGGCCGTCGAGGCTGTCGAGCACGGCGGCGCAGAAGATGCCGATGGCGGCGTTCTCGAAACGCCCGTTCATCGCCATCACGATGCCGTAGAAGCCACCAAACAACGCTGCCAGCGTGAACAGATTGGGCAGGATATAGATGCCTTTGCGGCGCGGCCTGCGCGGCGCCTCGTCGAGGTCGTCGGGCGGTTCTTCGTTCAACGGCACCTCCTGGGCGGCATCGTCCATGGCAGCTTCACTTGGCGGGCAACACAGCCAGGATCGTCGAGGTGGCCGACACCTTCTCACCGGCCGCCACACGCGGCAGGGCATCTGGCGGCAGGTAGACGTCGACCCGCGAGCCGAAGCGGATGAAGCCATAGCGCTGCCCGCGCTGCAGCGTGTCGCCCTCATGCACGTAGCACAGGATGCGCCGCGCGATCAGCCCAGCCACTTGCACCAACGTCACCGTCTGGCCCCAGGCGTCAATCACGACCGCGTTGCGCTCGTTCTCGGTCGAAGCCTTGTCGAGGTCGGCATTGACGAACTTGCCAGGAAAATACTGAACGCGCTTGACCGTGCCGTCGACGCTAGCGCGGTTGCTGTGCACGTTGAACACGTTCATGAACACGCTGATCAGCAGCGCTTCGCGATCCGCGTAGGGGTCGCGGACCTTCTCGATCTTGACGATGCGACCATCGGCTGGCGACAGCACGGCACCTTGTTCGGTCGGTACGACACGCGGCGGGTCGCGGAAGAACTGGACGACGAAAGCCAGCGCCAGCCAACAGACCACGGCAAGAATGCTGGGCAGGAAGAACGATGCGAAGACCGCAACGAAGAAGGCAATTGCAATGAAGGTCCAGCCCTCTTTAGCGAGGATAGGATGAGGATAGTCCATGATGTACAGGATACCCGAGGGCAGGAGCATCCCTGTCGTCACGCAACAGCGGTCAGCCCCCTCGACAACCTCGGTTTGGTAGTTTCGATAGTCGAGAACCGTCGTTCCAACCCCTCCCGCGCGCCGCTACGCTATACGGCATGCCGACGATGAGGCCTCTTACCCCAGCGGTACCACGGCCTCTCGTGCGGCTGCTGCAGTACCTGGCCTATACGCATGGGGTAGGTATCGGTCTTTACCGGCGCGCCTGCCGTCCGAGTGGTGTCGAGTGGGCCGCGCTGCTCAAGCGGCGCGGCCGCCTCAGGGCAATCGGTGACGATTGTTCAGTGCTGACCAACGTCGTGATCACTGATCCGCAGTACGTCGTGCTGGGCAACAACGTGCGGTTGTCAGGTTGCACGCTGTTCGGGCACGATGGGGCGGCCAACATGATTAACCGTGCCTATGGCGTCGAAATCGATCGGGTGGGCAAGATCGTGATCGGCGACCATGTGTTCATCGGCCACCAAGCTATCGTGCTGCCCGGCACGACGATCGGCACCAAGGTGCTGATCGGTGCTGGTGCCGTGGTAAGCGGCATCGTCCCGGATAACTCGGTGATGCTCGGCGTGCCAGCACGGCGCGTCGGCACGCTCGACGACTTGGCTCGAAGGTGGACAGCTCAGGCTGAGTCCTGTCCCTGGAAACATCTTGACAGCGACAAACCAAGCACGACCCCGGAGCTCGAGCGCCTGAGGGCGCTGCATTTCTTCGGAGCCGGTGCCACCTAGGCGGCACCGGCGTGCCGCATCAGTTGCGGCTCTTGTCGACCAGCTTGTTGGCCTTGATCCAAGGCATCATCGCGCGCAGCTTTTCGCCGACCACCTCGATGTCATGCTCGGCGGTCAGGCGGCGGCGCGACAGCAGGGTCGGGGCGCCAGCCTTGTTCTCGAGGATGAAGGATTTGGCGTATTCGCCGGTCTGAATGTCCTTCAGGCACTGCTTCATGGCCTTCTTGGTCTCCTCGGTCACGACGCGCGGGCCAGTGACGTACTCACCGTACTCGGCGTTGTTGGAGATCGAGTAGTTCATGTTTGCGATGCCGCCCTCGTAGATCAGGTCGACGATCAGCTTGAGCTCGTGCAGGCACTCGAAGTAGGCCATCTCGGGGGCATAGCCAGCCTCGACCAGCGTCTCGAAGCCCGCCTTGATCAGCTCGACGGTGCCGCCGCACAGCACGGCCTGCTCGCCGAACAGGTCGGTCTCGGTCTCCTCGCGGAAGTTGGTCTCGATGATGCCGGCCTTGCCGCCGCCATTGGCCGCCGCGTAGGACAGCGCCAGGTCGCGCGCCTTGCCGGTCTTGTCCTGGTGCACCGCGATCAGGTGCGGCACGCCGCCACCCTGGGTGTAGGTATTGCGCACCGTGTGGCCCGGGGCCTTGGGCGCGACCATCCAGACGTCGAGGTCCTCGCGCGGCACGACCTGGCCGTAGTGCACGTTGAAGCCGTGCGCGAAGGCCAGCGAGGCGCCCTGCTTGATGTTCGGCGCGACCTCGGCGTTGTAGACCGCGGCGATCTGCTCGTCGGGCAGCAGGATCATCACGACGTCGGCGCCCTTGACCGCATCGGCGACCTCGGCGACCTTCAGGCCGGCCTTCTCGACCTTGTTCCAGCTCGCGCCGCCGCGGCGCAGGCCGACGGTGACCTTGACGCCCGAGTCGTTGAGGTTCTGCGCATGCGCATGGCCCTGCGAGCCGTAGCCGATGATCGCGACGTTCTTGCCCTTGATGAGGCTCAGGTCGGCGTCCTTGTCGTAATAGACCTTCATGAGGTTCTCCTGTCCAAAATTCGTGAAAGTAGCGGGGATCAGACGCGCAGGATGCGCTCGCCGCGGCCGATGCCGCTGGTGCCGGTGCGCACCGTCTCCAGGATGGCGGTGCGGTCCACGGCGTCGATGAAGGCGTCGAGCTTGCCCTTGTCGCCGGTCAGCTCGATCGTGTAGGTCTTCTCGGTCACGTCGATGATGCGGCCGCGGAAGATGTCGGCCATGCGCTTCATCTCTTCGCGCTCCTTGCCCACGGCGCGCACCTTGATGAGCATCAGCTCGCGCTCGGTGTACTGTCCCTCGGTGAGGTCGACGACTTTCACCACCTCGATCAGCCGGTTCAGATGCTTGGTGATCTGTTCGATTACGTCGTCGCTGCCGCTGGTCGTGATGGTCATGCGCGAGAGCGACGCGTCCTCCGTCGGCGCGACAGTCAGACTCTCGATGTTGTAGGCGCGAGCCGAGAACAGCGCGACGACGCGCGACAGGGCCCCCGGCTCGTTCTCGAGCAATAGAGCAATGATGTGCTTCATGATGGAAATCGTCCTTCGCGCTCTTCAGGCCAGCGGCGGTAACCGCAGGCCCTTGGCCACGCACTTCGATGATGGATGCTTGCCTGGCTACCGGTCGGCGAACGGTTCGTCCAGTGCTCCTGGCCGGGGACCGGCAAGCCCCCTGCCCTCGCACCGCCCGTAACCGTCACGCCTCAAAGCTCTTCCGAGCCCAGCAGCATCTCCGTGATGCCCTTTCCGGCCTTCACCATCGGCCAGACGTTTTCCGTGGGGTCGGTGCGCACATCGAGGAAGACGGTGCGGTCCTTCAGCCGGATGGCTTCACGCAGTGCCGGCTCGACATCCGCCGGTTTTTCGATCAGCAGGCCGACATGCCCATAGGCCTCGGCGAGCTTGACGAAGTTGGGCAGCGCGTCCATGTAGCTGTGCGAGTAGCGCCCGCCGTAGTCGAGCTCCTGCCACTGCCGCACCATGCCGAGGTAGCGATTGTTCAGGCTGATGATCTTGACCGGCGTCTTGTACTGCAGGCAGGTCGAGAGCTCCTGGATGCACATCTGGATCGAGCCTTCGCCGGTGACGCAGAAAACATCCGCGTCGGGCTTGGCGAGCTTGATCCCCATGGCATAGGGCAACCCCACGCCCATCGTGCCCAGCCCGCCGGAGTTGATCCAGCGGCGCGGCTCCTCGAAGCCGTAGAACTGCGCGGCGAACATCTGGTGCTGGCCGACGTCGGACGTGATGTAGGTTTCCTGACCGCGCGTGAGACGGCACAGCGTCTCGACCACGT
>DATMJU010000543.1:0-6048 GCA_035553795.1 Vicinamibacterales bacterium | reverse complement strand
GTTCAAGCTCGACGAGAACGGCGAAGCGACCCGCGCACAGGTGCAACTGGGCCGCAGCTCGGTGAACACCATTGAAATTCTCGGTGGATTGAAAGAGGGCGACTCGGTGGTGCTCTCCGACATGTCGGCCTGGGATCAGTTCGAACGCATTCGGCTCAGATAACTGAGCTGACAGTTTAAAGATAGCAGTTGGCAGTTAGTCGACACTTAAGGAGTCTTCGATGAACGCTTCCGCGCAGCCCCTGATTCGCCTCGATGGCATCAAGAAGGTGTTCTACACGGACGAAGTAGAAACCCACGCCCTTGCCGGCATTCACCTCGAGATCCAGCAGGGCGAATACGTCGCCATTGCCGGTCCTTCGGGTTGCGGCAAGTCGACGCTGCTCGCCATCCTGGGGTTGCTCGACACCGCCACCGACGGCACGTACATGCTCAACGGCAACCAGGTCGCGAACCTGTCGCTGTCCGAGCGCGCGCGCGTCCGCAACCGCGAGATCGGGTTCATCTTCCAGAGCTTCAACCTGATCGGCGACCTCACGGTGTTCGAGAACGTTGAATTGCCGCTGATCTATCGCGGCATGAAGGCGGCCGAGCGGCGCGAGCGCGCCAACGCCGCGCTGGAGCGCGTCGGCATGGCGCACCGCGCCAAGCACCTGCCCTCGCAGCTCTCAGGCGGTCAGCAGCAGCGCGTCGCCGTGGCCCGCGCCGTCGCCGGCCAGCCGTCAATCCTGCTGGCGGACGAGCCGACCGGTAACCTCGACTCGAAGAACGGCGAAGCCGTGATGGAACTGCTGCGCGAACTGCACCGCGGCGGCGCCACCATCTGCATGGTGACGCACGATCCGCGCTACGCCGCTCACGCGGACCGCGGCGTGCACCTGTTCGACGGCCGCGTCGTCGAAGAGAACGTCGCCGCCAACGCGCACTAAGACGCCCGGAGGTGAGAAGCAGGCAGCGACGCCGCTCCTGCTTCTCACTGTCTGGCTTCCCTTCCCGTCCAGCCTGCCTCACGGCCTGTTTGCCCGTTGGCCTGATTGCCTGATAGCCTGACTCCACCCATGATCAAGCTGCAAAATATCGAGAAGTCCTATCGCCACGGCCTGTCGCAGACCTTCGTTCTTCGCCGCGTCAACGTGGAGATAAAACAGGGCGATTTCGTCTCCATCATGGGGCCGTCCGGCGCCGGCAAGAGCACCATGCTGCACATCCTCGGGATGCACGACAGCGCGTGGACCGGCGAGTACTGGCTGTTCGATGATCCGATCCACCAGTTGTCGGCGAAAGACCGCATGCGCGTCCAGAAGCAGCACATCGGCTTCGTCTTCCAGAGCTATCACCTGCTCGACAACCTGACGGTCTACGAGAACATCGACCTGCCGCTGTCGTATCGCGACGTCAAGAAGACCGAACGCGAAGGCATGGTGGCCGACATCCTCGACCGCTTCAACATCGTCGGCAAGAAGGACCTGTTCCCGAATCAGTTGTCCGGCGGACAGCAGCAGCTGGTCGCGATCGCTCGCGCGGTCGTCGCCAAGCCGACGCTGATCCTGGCCGACGAGCCAACCGGCAACCTGCACTCCGATCAGGGCAAGGAGATCATGGAGCTGTTCCGCCGCCTCAACGACGCCGGCACCACGATCGTCCAGGTGACGCACTCGAAGGAGAACGCGGGCTACGGCAAGCGCGTGATCAACCTCAAAGACGGCTGGGTCGTGGATGCCGAATAGCGTGGGTCAGCCCGTCCGGATCCTGGTCGCCGATGACCAGGCCGACGTGATTGAAGCGATACGGCTGCTGCTGAAGCCCGAAGGGTTCATCATCGACACTGCGGCATCGCCGCAGCAGTTGCTGCGCGCGCTCGAGCTCAAGGACTACGACGTGGTCCTGATGGACCTCAACTACACGCGCGATACGACGTCCGGCGAAGAAGGCCTCGACCTCCTCCAGCGCATCCACACGGCCGACGAGTCGCTGCCGGTCGTCGTGCTGACGGCATGGGGCTCGGTCAACATCGCCGTCGAAGCCATGCGGCGCGGCGCCCGTGACTTCGTGCAGAAGCCGTGGGAAAACGAACGCCTGCTGTCGATCGTCCGCACGCAGGCGGAACTGGGACGCGCCATTCGACGCGGCCGCCAGCTGGAAGCCGCCAATCAAGCGCTGCAAGCCGATGGACGCTCGCCGATCCTCGCCGAGTCCGCCGCGATGCGGCCGGTGCTCGAGATGATCGCGCGCGTGGGCCCTGCTGACGCGAACGTCCTGATCACCGGCGAGAACGGCACCGGCAAGAGCCTGGTTGCGCAGGCGCTGCACGCGGTATCGCCGCGATCTGGCCGGCCGATGGTGACCGTCAATGCCGGCGGCATGGCGGAAGGCGTCTTCGAATCCGAACTGTTCGGGCATCTCAAGGGCGCGTTCACGGATGCGAAGACCGACCGTGTCGGCCGCTTCGAGCTCGCCGATGGCAGCACGCTGTTCCTCGACGAGATCGCCAACGTGCCGATGACGCAGCAGCAGAAACTGCTGCGCGTGATCGAGACCGGCGAGTTCGAGCGGCTGGGATCGTCGAAGACGCGCAAGGTCAGCGTGCGGTTGATCTCCGCCACCAACGCCGACCTGAATGCTGAAGTCGAAGCCGGCCGGTTCCGACAGGACCTCTATTTCCGCCTCAACACGATCGAGATCCATCTGCCACCCCTCCGCGACCGCCGCGAAGATATCCCGCTGCTCGCGAAGCACTTTCTGCGGCAGCACGCGCAGCGTTACCGCAAGCCGCTCTCAGGATTCGATCCCGCGGCGATGCAGATCCTCATGGATCACCGCTGGCCGGGCAACGTGCGCGAGATGGATCACTCGGTCGAGCGCGCCGTGCTGATGGCGCAAGGGCCGACGATTCGCGCCAACGACCTTGGCCTGCGCGTCGAAGGCGCCTCAACCTCGCGGCTCGAGGACATGAGCCTCGAGGAAGTCGAAGCCTTCCTGATCAAGAAGGCGATGGCGCGCTACGGCAACGTCAGCCACGCCGCCCGCGCGCTTGGTTTGTCGCGTTCCGCTCTCTATCGCCGGCTGGAGCGATATAAGCTCTAGCCGTGTGGCGGTCCCTTCGCCTCGATCAGCAGGTGTTCCTGCTCGCGCTCGGCGCCGGTATTCCCGGCGCTGTCACCGCGCTCTACATCCTCTGGACTGAGCCCTATACCGCGAAGGTCCAGTGGACCCTCTCGGTCATCATCGTCTTTACGCTCTTCGGCCTCGCGTCGGCGGTGCGCACGCGCGTGGTGGTGCCGCTGCAGACGCTCGCGAATCTCCTCGCCG
The DNA here is from genome assembly GCA_035553795.1 of Vicinamibacterales bacterium. Lineage (GTDB taxonomy): Bacteria > Acidobacteriota > Vicinamibacteria > Vicinamibacterales > UBA2999 > 12-FULL-67-14b. The sequence continues at coordinate 2,739 of DATMJU010000543.1, read as the reverse complement.
CGCTGCGCGAGGACGACTTCTCGATTCGCGGCCGCACCGCCAATCCCGACGATCCACTGGGTGCCGCGCTGATCGAGATCAACGCGCTCGCCGAAACCCTGCACGAACAGCGCCTCGGCGCCGTCGAAGCGACCGCCCTGCTTCGCACGGTCATGGAACAGATCGACGTGGCGGTGTTCGCGTTCGATCCCGGGCAGCGCCTGCGCATCGTGAACCGCACAGGCGAGCGCCTGATGGGCAAGAGCATGGACCACATGCTCGGACGCACCGCGGAGGAACTCTCGCTTACCGACTGGTTTGGCGATGCCCCTCGCGTCGTAGACATCTCGCCCCCTGGCGGCGGCGCAGGTCGATGGGAAGTGAGACGAACGACCTTCCGCCTCGGCGGATTGCCACACGATTTGCTCGTGCTGTCCGACGTGAGCCGTCCGCTGCGCGAGCAGGAACGGCAGGCGTGGCAGCGATTGATTCGCGTGATCGGCCACGAACTCGGCAACTCGCTCGGTCCGATCAAATCGATCGCCGGCTCGCTCGACACGCTTCTGCAACGACAGCCGCCTCCGGATGACTGGCGCGAAGACATGCAGCGGGGCTTGCAGGTGATCGCGTCGCGAACCGATTCGCTGAGCCGCTTCACCGGCGCATCCGCGCGGCTGGCCCGGCTTCCGAACCCCAAGCTCGCGCCAGTGGTGCTGAAGCCGCTGGTGCAGCGCGTCGCCGCCCTCGACACGCGCGTGCCGATTGTCGTCAAGCCAGGCCCGGATATCACGATCGACGCCGATGCCGATCAGCTCGAGCAACTGCTGATCAACCTGATGCGCAATGCCGCCGACGCGTGCCTCGAAGTGGGAGGCGGAACGGTGACGGTTGGGTGGCGGAGGACTCGCGGCGGGCTCGAGATCGCGGTCGAGGATGAAGGCCCGGGACTTGCGAACACCTCGAACCTCTTCGTGCCGTTCTTCACCACGAAGCCTGGCGGCTCCGGGATTGGACTGGTGCTGTGCAGGCAGATCGCCGAGGGTCACGGCGGCTCGCTGACGCTCGAAAATCGCAAGGACGCGCGTGGTTGCAAGGCGCGGCTGACGCTACCGATGTAACTCGGGTATGATCCCGGCGCGCCACGGACAATGCCTATGACACGTCGTCTGTTCGCTGTTGGAACCTTGGTCTGCATACTCCTAGGAACATCGATCACTCGTGGCCAGCCAGCCGGCGAGAGTGCTGAAGCCGCTGCGGCGCGAGCAGAGGGCTCGGCAAAGGAGGCTGCCTTGGCTCGCGACCGAATTCTCGCAGAGAGCGATCGTACCCTACTAGAAGCACGACGACTTCTTGCCGAGACAAGAGAGCGATCGGAGGACGTCGATTGGTATGCGTCCTGGACCATTGAGTTCTTCGGGCTATTGTTTACCCTTCTCGGATTCGCAGCCGCGTTAGGGGTCATCGCGACTCTCGCTGATTACAGAAAGGTGCGCGCTGCGAAGGCCTCTGTGCTCCAACTGCGTAGCGACCTGGAAAAGCACCAACTGTTTCTTGGCACACTAAATCAGGAGATTCTGAGAGCATTAAAGGACATCGAGTCGCGTTTGGATATCGCGTTGACTCCGGAAACAGGAATCATCGGTGTTGCAATTTCAACAGGTATCCCGCATCGCTTGTTTGACGATGACGCCCTGATCGTTTTCGCTGACCGACTTCAGATCGCAAGCGCACAGTTTGAGCCGGCTAGGCTGTCGGCCTTTCTGGTCAAGATCGCAACATATTGGCGACGGTACAACGAATATTCCCGCGCAACCGAACGGCTCCGCCGCGCTATTGAGCTTGATCCTGCTTCACCGGGTGCACACAAAGGGTATGCGCGCGCGCTATGGAACTCCGTAGGTCACGACATCGCCGTCCTACAACTGAAGGTCCCCAGTGAAGCACACCACAGATTGCTTCAGGACGCGTTGGTTTCACTTGAAACGGCCCGGTCGTTACTTAAGGAGGCCGATCGTGATGATGAGGAGATCTATTACGATTCCGCGACCATCAAGCGGCTTCTGGGAGACGTGGGCGGCTCGGAGATAGATTATCAGACCGGGTCTGACCTGAGCATCGCCAAAGCCTCAGCAAGGGGCCGCGAACCAGATTGGGACTTCAGGTTCGCATTGGCTTGCCTTCTGGCAAACAGTGGCAAGTTTGATGAAGCTCTTGAGCACCTCAATACCGTACTCGACAAGAAACAGAGTTGGAGTCAGACTCTGGGAAGGGCCGAAGAGCGAAATTATGTGGCGTGGGTACAGTCAGACCCGGACTTCAAGAAAATGTGGGCCGACGAGTCAGCTGGGCCGCAGCTAAAACGTTTGCTAGAGCGTAAAAGCGCTTAGCCTACTAGGCTTTCTTAGGAACTAAGGTTTCGTTCACGCCATGATTGTAACAAATATTGGGAGAGGCTAATCAACCGAGGGTATTTCGGCCAAAATTCGCCAAGGGTGCCGGGCGCTTAGCCGGCGGGACGAGATGGCCGCAGACACCACGTCTCGGCGCTTCAGGTCCAAGCACCACCGTGTGGTTCGAACAGCGCGTCGGTAATGCTGCGTAAGCGAGCCCGGTGGTCCTTGACCAGCGTCCGACGCAACACTTGTCGTATCGCCTGCGGCACCGCCGCCGGCTAAGCGCCCGGCACCCTTGGCGAATTTTGGCCGAAATACCCTCGGTTGATTAGCCTCTCCCAATATTTGTTACAATCATGGCGTGAAC
>DATMJU010000542.1:0-5328 GCA_035553795.1 Vicinamibacterales bacterium | reverse complement strand
ACCGCGGCCCTGCTCGCCGGCGCGCGCGGCTTCGACGGCGGCGTTCAGCGCCAGGATATTGGTCTGGAACGCGATCTCGTCGATGGTCTTGATGATCCGCGAGATCTTGTCGCTCGACTCCTTGATGGCCGACATGGACGCGACCATTTCGTTCAGCGACGAATTGGAATCCCGCACCTTGCCGTCGACGCCCTGCATTAACGCCGCGGCGTGCTTTGAGTTCTCCGCGTTCTGACGCGTCATCGACGCCATTTCCTCCATTGACGCCGACGTCTCCTCCAGCGAGGCCGCCTGCTCGGTGGCGCCCTGGGAGAGTGACTGCGACGCCGTGGCGACCTGGCCGGATGCGGAAGCCACTTGCTCGGCCCCCTGGCGAAGGCTGGTGACCGCGGAGCGCAACACCGAACCGGTGCTGCGGATGATGAACAGCGCGACCACGATCGCCATGATGATGGCCATTGCGACGCCGCTCATCACCCCGGTCATCGTCGATGACACGGCCTCGGCCACGATGGCGCCGGCCTGCTCGCCAGCCGTGACGTTCCAGTCGCTCACTGCGGCCACAGCGCTCTCCAGGCTCTGGTAGGCGGGTTTCACCTGCGTGATAAACAACTGATGCGCCTCGTCCTTTTTTCCTGACCGGCTGAGCGCGAGGGTCTGCGCGAAGCCCGCCACAAACCGTTCGCGCGCGGGCTTGACCTTGTCGAACAAGGCGCGATCGTCAGGCTGCGTGATGGTCTGCTCGTAGCGCGCCAGGTCCGCCGTGATCTGCTCCCGCGTCTTGGCGACCTCCGCTTCGATGGCCTGCATCTCGGTGTCGGTGGTAGCGGTCAAGTGTTCGGTCGTGTAGGACAGGTTGCTCTTGACGCGCGCCAGGATCTGTCCGCTGAGCGCCGTGCCGGGCAGCGAATCCTTGACCACGCGATCCGAAGCCGCCTGGATGACGCGGAGTTCCATGGCGCTGTATGCGCCGAGCAGGGTGACGATTGCCACCACGATTCCAAAGCCGAGCATCAGTCGTTTGCCAATCGTCCAGATCCGCATGGTTCGTTTCTCCCTGACTTGCGTCTGTCGCGTCACCGGGGGGCGTCGCGAGAAATGGCGCCCCTAAGGACGCCGGCCAAATAGATGCGGGCGCCGGACTGCGAAGCCGAGCGCCACAAACCAATCGGTTGCCGTTCTGCTGATGCCCCGTCCGGCCGAGGCATCCAACTGCAAGTGGTTGCCGACAATGCGCGACACGCCGGCGTCGACGCTCGTGATCGCAGGCGCGCCGGGCGCCGTCGAGATTCGGTAGACCTCACCGAACACGCTCCAGCGCGCGGTGACAGCGCGAGCAGCGGCTGCGCTGATCGCGTGCTGGAAGACGCGCCGGCCGTTGAGCGTGGTCGAGGCGAGTTGCAGGTTGCCGCCAATCGACACGCGCCGCGGCAGGCTTCTACCGAATGCCACCTTGAGGCTTGGATCGTACGAGCCGCTGCTGAATGCCGTGGCGCCGATCGGCATGTTCACCGCGCCGAGTACGGCAATGCTGACGCCGGCGGCCGACTCCGACGCCAGCTTCGCCTTTACGCCGAAGTCGATATCGGCGGGCCCGGAGATGCGGCCCCGCCCAGCCGGCGTGGCGACGCTTCTCGAGAAGATGCCTTCGCTGGCGACTTGAATCTCCACGCGGCGGCTGACTCCGAGCCGCAGCAGCGACACCGGAGCCGACATCGTCTTGGTTTCGACGCCCTCCATGCGGTCGGTGTCGAAGATGACGCCTGATTCAAGTTGGAGGATGCCGCGGCCGGCGACCTCGGTGGTCTCGCCGAAACCGGGGCGGTTTGCGGCGATCACGGCCGGTTCTACCGAGGACTGCGCCGTTGCGCTCAGCGCTGTGGTGCCGAGCAGGGCAGTGGCGAGAATCGAGCGAAACCACGCCGAAGAACCAAGGTCTTGCGCACGCGTGAATGCCATATCGAGGCCACCTTCCGATACAGCAATCGGATCGGGGCGGCCTCGCTTGAATCAGGGTTGCTAGTTCAGCTTCAGCACGCGCATCTCGACGCGCCGGTTGCGGGCCCGGCCTGCCTCAGTGTCGTTGGGCGCCACCGGTCGATCCGGCCCGTAACCAACGACGAGAATGCGTTCGAGGTTGATGCCGGCTGCAACGACGTAGTCCTTGCACGCTTTGACGCGCTGGTAGGAGAGCGAGCGATTCATCGCCGCTTCGCCTTCGGATGATGTGTGCCCGCTGAGCTCGATTTCCGCCAGGGGGTTGGCCTTCATGAACGCCGCAATGCGATCGAGCTCGGCGCGGCTTTCGGGCCGCAGTTCTGCTTTTCCCTGGTCGAACAGGATGTTGTTGAGATTGATCGTTTCGCCCGCGGTGATCGTCTTGCCCGCGAACGCTGCGGAGCCCCGGCCCTTCTCGAGCGTGATCGTGACCGGCGCGTTGTCGGAGCCCTGTGCGACATCGGCGACCCTGCTGCCGTCGTTGTAACCGGCGGCTGACGCCGCGACGGTCTCATAGCCCGTGGTCACACCGCGCAACAGGAAGCGCCCGTCCTTGTCGGTCATCACCGACGGCAGGTCGGACGCCTGCACGCGGGCGCCGGCGATGGGCGCGCCGGTGTCCTTGTCCTGCACGACGCCGGTGACGTCGCCGGCGCACGTGCTCTCGCGTCGCCGATTCACCAGCAGGCGCACGAAGTCGATCGCAAAACCGTCCGCCGCCCCGTTGGCATCATCGATCTTCAGTTGGAGCGCGCCACCCGCGGCAATGGCCGCGTGGAATTCTTCAGGCAGCTTGAGCGTTACCAGCTTGCCGACCGGTCCGGTCTGCTCGATGGCGTTCAGCACCCGCTCGGCCTCGATGAAGCGCGTGTTGTTGATCGACACTTCGAACTTCGAGCAGAACACCGGCGCCTGGAAGTCGTCGATGAACAACTGCACGTGGGCGCTCTGAACCGTCGTGCCCTTGGCGGCGTCGGTGGGCAGGGAATACACCACGGGCGATGCCGGGCGGGGCGTCTCGCTCCTCGAATAGCCGTCGCCGCCGCACTTCGCGCCTGACGCCGGGCTGAACTTGCTGGAGACGAGCATGCGATCGAACCCAGGCAAGTCGTTCGCCTGGGGCGCGAACGGATACTCGTGGGTCTGCGTCATGCGGCCGCAGAACGGATCGAACTCGGCGGGCCAGCCGAAGCCAAGGTTGTCGACGTCGCCCACGCGCACGATGACGTCGGCTTCGCGCGTGCCGGTGAGCACGGCGCCCTGGGCCTTCCAGTCGCGGTCGGCCGTGACGGATTGCGCATACACGGCGATCGTCGACGCCAGGACGATCGCCGCGAGACCGGCGGCCCGCATCATGGGAAGATGCCGAGTTCGGAGTAGCTGCGCGCCACCTTGTGGATCGCGCTGACGAACGCGGCGATGCGCAGGTCGGGAATGCCCTTCGATTGCCGTTGTGTGTTCAACAGTTCGTGGAAGGCGCCGATCATGGTTTCTTCCAGGCCCGAGTTCACGAGGTCCTGCTCGTCCGGGCCCTTCGCGATCGCCGCGCGCTCGGTGTCGGTAAATTTCCGCCCGGTGGATTCCTCGATCGCCTTGAGCATCGCCAGCTCGTTGGCCTGTTCGTGGCGCTTCTGCATGCGGCCGAAGCGCACATGCGACAGGTTCTTCAGCCACTCGAAGTACGACACCGTCACGCCGCCGGCGTTGCAGTAGATGTCGGGGATGACGAGCATCCCTTTCTCACGGAAGATCGGGTCCGCTTCCGGCGTCGTCGGGCCGTTGGCGCCCTCCAGGATGATCTTCGCCTTGATGCGTGACGCGTTCTCCTTGGTGAACACGCTTTCGAGCGCCGCCGGGATCAGCACGTCGCATTCGAGCTCGAGGGCCGCGGCGTTGTCCGCGATGTTCGTCGCGCCCGGGAAGTTGAGGATCGACCCCGTGCTCTTGCGGTGGTTGAACACCTCGTCTTCGTTGAGCCCCTTGGGGTTCATGATCGCGCCTTCGCGCTCGGCGATGGCGATCAGGATGCCGCCGCCTTCGCGGCAGAACTTCGCCGCGTGATAGCCCACGTTGCCGAGGCCCTGCACGACGATGCGCTTGCCGTCCAGTCCGCGGCTGAGGCCGAGACGCTTCATCTCGTCCGGTTCATTGCAGGCCTCGCGCAGCGCGAAGTAGAGGCCGCGGCCGGTGGCTTCCTTGCGGCCGCGCACGCCGCCCTGCGTGACGGGCTTGCCGGTGACGCAGCCCAGCGCGTCGAGCTGCCCGGGATTGAGTGCGGCGTAGGTGTCGGCCATCCACGCCATCTCGCGTTCGCCGGTGCCGTAGTCGGGCGCTGGCACGTCGATGCCGGGACCGAGGAAGTTCTTCTTGATCAGCTCATGCGCGTAGCGGCGCGTGATGCGCTCGAGTTCTGGCAGCGTGTAGTTCTTGGGTTCGATCTTGATGCCGCCCTTCGCGCCGCCGAACGGCACGTCCACGATCGCGCATTTGTAGGTCATCAGCGCCGCCAGCGCCATGACCTCTTCCTCGTACACCTCGGGGCTGTAACGGATGCCGCCCTTAACCGGCAGCTTGTGGTGGCTGTGCTCGACGCGCCACGCGTGGATGACCTCGATCTGCCCGTTCTCCCGGCGCAGCGGGAAATCGAAGCGATAGACGCTGTTGCAGACGCGGATTTGCTCGAGCAGCCCAGGCGGGTAATCCATGTGCCTGGCCGCTTCGTTGAAATATTGCGTGACCTGATCGAAGAAATTCACCTGTCCGCTCATGGGGCTGATTGTCCTTGGGATACACTGATTTGTCTATGTCGTCTCCCGAAGAGATTCGCCCGGCGCAGATGTGGCGCCAAATGCCCGCCGAGTTGCGTAACGCCGCCGCCAAGGCCTTCTTTGCTGATGAGCAGGCCGCCCTGGAACAGGCCGAGGCCGTGGCGCTGATTGCGCGTCAGATCAAGTTCCGGCCGAAGAGCGTCATCTCGCTGCCCACCGATAAGAGGGCGAAGCACCTGGCCGGTATCGTCCAGGTCTCGGACCTGCTCGCGGCACGCCTCGTGATTGCCTATCACCTCGAGCACCAGCGGCCCATGATGGGCGCGTTTCTCGACCTGCTCGGCATCGCCCACGAGGACGGGCTGATCAAGGACGAGGAACCCAAGAAGCCCGAGGACGCCACGCTCGACAAGGCGGTCAAGGAGCTCGCCGCCAAGTTCCCAAAGCAGGAAGTGGCGCGTTATTTCTGGGCGCTGCTTTGGCAGGATCCGGAAACGTGGGGCGGCCTGAAGGGCCGGCCCGAACTGGCCTTGGATTAACTGAATCCTGACCACCTGACTAC
>DATMJU010000541.1:0-9098 GCA_035553795.1 Vicinamibacterales bacterium | reverse complement strand
GTGAACCCTCAAATGAAAAGGTGATCACCGCGGTGATGGTTTCGCCGCCTGCCTGGGTGCGCGTATCCGTACGCGTCTCGGAACCACGCATCGCGGACGGCGTGCCGCTGACCGTGGCCTTGCCTGCAAATGCGCCGCCCGCAGTCGGACCCGAACAGGTCTGCGAAACGACCGTGTCGGTGCCGGAAACTTCGATGGAGCCGCTCACCGCTGACGCGGTGTTGGTGTCGAGCCTCAACGTCGCGGTGCCGTTGACCTGCCGGACAATCGAGCACGTGTTCGCGGGGAAATTGCGGCTGACGACGACGCTGGTCAGCGTGCCGGCGAAGGAGCCCGTAAACGGATTCCCGCTGTCGTCATCGTCTTTTCCAATCACCTGCGAGGCCGCCACCGCACCTCCGGCGACCGCTGCGCCCGCAACGACCAGCGTTGTCGTTGACAGCCCGCCTGCTCCGCCGGCCGTCGCGCCGCCGGCTCCACCAGCGCCGCCGCCCGCGCCGCCGCCACCGGCGCCACTCGCGGAGCTCGCTGATCCGCCACCGGTCGCCGCGCCCGCAGCCGCTGCCTGCGCGGCGGTCAACACGTTCGTCTGCGCGATCGTCGCGGTGGCTACCTGCCCCTGGAACGCGGCCGAGACCTGGATCTGAAACGCGCCTGCCGCCGATGGCGTCAGTCCGGTGACCGCGGCCTGCCCCGCGGCGTTCGTGGCAATGGTCAGCGTCGATGCACCGCCGAATGTCGAGGCGCCGCCAGGAATCGAGAACGTCACGAGCGCGCCGGACACCGGCAGGTTGTTGCGATCGCGCACTTCGACGATCGGGCGCACCGCCGTCTTCTGCTGGATGATGTTGACCGCGTCTTCCCCTTCAATCACGACGACTCGAAGCCCTGCGTCCTGCGCAAAGGCGTTGACGGCGGCGAGCAACAACATTCCGAGCACTGTGCGAATCATCATCATTGTTTTTGGAACGTTATGGTGAAGGCTCCCGTCGCCTGCGACGAGACACCGTTGGAGGATAACTGTCCGCATCATCGTGTGCCGCACTTGGCCTTGGGCAGGATCGCGTCCACCTGGCTCACGTAGTTTCTCGCATTTCCGGATTCGCTGAGGTGCGGATTGATGGCGAGCATCTTCACATAGCTGGCGCGCGCGTCCTTCAGATAACTGCACGCCTGGCCGGAGCGGGTCGACGCCGACACGTGGGCGTTGAACAGGTCGCGGTTGACGTTACCGAGCAGGAAATGGGCGATGGGATCTTCAGGCGCATGTTTGAGTGCGCGCTTGCAGTAGTCACGGGCCTTGAGTGGGTTGCCAACCTTCTGCTCGGTCAGGCAGAGGCCGAGGAAGCCGGCGCTGCGAAGGCTGTCGTAGGCGCCCTGGCGATCGGCATGACGCCGGCTGCCGACTCCGAGTCCGATGAAGTGAAAGGCCAGCTTTGAGCCGAGGCCGCTCGAGAAGTTCGTGAGATCAAGGAACGTGCGATAGCCCTCGCGCGCGTCGGCAAACAGCCTCAGTTGCACGGAGCGATCGGTGCTGGCGGCGGCCATCTGTCGCAGAGCGTCGGCACGCCACAAATGCGCCTGCGCATTCGACGGCTTGATCGCCAGCGCCTGATCGGCGTTGTCGACGGCGCGTCCCCACGCCGCCTTGTCCCAGTAAGCGCGCGCCATCATCGAGAACAGCGTGTCGTTAGAGGCGTCAAGACGCAGTGCGTCGGTCAGTTCGCGAATCGCCTCGTCCGGGTCGCCGCGCTCGATGAGGGCCGCCGCACACTCCACTCGGGCGGCGACATATGACGGATCGATCGCAATCGCCTTGCGGAACGCCGCGATCGACTCGTCGTACTTCAGGAGAAGCTGGTTCGCCTGGCCGAGATGATAGGCGGCCAGTGCGTAGGCAGGATCGAGCGCGAGGGCCTGCTGGAACAGCGTGGCAGCCCTCTTCAGATCGGATTCGCTCTGCCGGCGTTCAACGGGCACCAGGTTCATCAGGCTCAGCGAGGACCGGCGCGTATAGAGCAGCTTCTCGCCCGCGTCGTTCAACTTCTTTGCCTGCTCGGTCACCTGGCGCGCGCGGCGAACCCGCAGGTTGACGTTGACCTCCTGGCCCGGCGCCACCATCACGTCCTGGCGATCCGGTTCGTAGCCTTCGCGCACCGCGAGGAATTCGTGCAGCCCAGTCGCCAGGCTGGGCAGCGTCAGCGGCTGCCGCTTTGCGAGGCGGCCGATCAACTTCCCCGCTACATACAAATCCACGTCGTCCATGTCCGACGCGACGATGGCGGTGCCGAGCATCGACGGTGCGGCCGCACCATCCGACACGCAGCCGGCACCGAGGCCAAGCACCATTTCGGGTTCGTAGTCGCCGCGGGCCGCCGGTGTTTGTGTCAACTTTCTTGCGCGGGCATCCCGCCGCACGTTCGAACGCACGTACTCGATCAATTCATCAGCGGTGATGCGCCCGTCGCACGGATCGCTGTCGGCATAGCCGCTGAAGGCCCGCACCAGGTAGTGGGTGAAGCGGCCGCTCTGCTCGCGCCCGTCATCGGCACTGAGGGTGAGGAACGTCTCGGGCAGCGACTTGAATTGCGGATCGAGCGTGTCATCGGTCAGCAGCACCTTCCAGTTGGCGGCGACCTTGCTGGCGAGCGTGTCGCCGAGCTTCGACCACGCGTACCCGGTCGCCTCGAGCCGATCGCGTTGAACATCGTAGGGCGCGAAATAGCCGCGGCCGTTCTCGACCAATCCGTGGCCGGCGAAATAGACGACAACGCGGTCATCGGGCCCGGCGACGGATGGCAGCCAGTCCTCCACTTCGCGGCGAATGTTCTCGAGAGTGGCCTGCGAGCCCTTCAGGACGTGCACGTCTTCCGCGCGAAAGGCGCCCCCCTGCTGATTGATGAGCACGCGGTGGAACGCATCCGCATCGCTTTCGGGGAACCGCAATTGCGCGTCTTGCGGCAAGTTCGCGTAGCTCGAGATGCCGACGATCAGCGCGTAGCCACGCGGCACGCCCGGGGTGACCACGACCGGCTTGTTGCGCGGCGCGAGGATCAGGTCGCGTGGCGCCTGGGAGGAGGTTTGCGCCTGCGCGCCGACCGAGGCGATCAGGCTCGCGACGACGAGAAGGCCGGTGATGACGCGAAGGCCGGTGATGACGCGCATCGCGGTCTCACTTGTGCGTCAGGCTGAAGCTGGCCGTAACGGCTTTGCCGACTTCCGCCTTGTTGACGACGTAGCTGGCGCGCTGGCCCTTGATCGGCGCGCGATCCTTGGCGAAGACCAGGTCGCGCGATGCGACGCTGCTCTGCAGCGAGGCGATCAGCGTGCCGTTGCCGCGTTCCATCTGCTTTACCGGGCGTTCGAACCCGGGCAGCGTCTTGAGCGGCTCCCGGCTCAGGAACACGAACACCTGTTCGGTGCCGACGTTGGCATCGAGCACGAACCAGTCATCGCGCGGCACTTCGTACTCTTCGAAGCGTTTGACGGCATTGCGGCCGCCGTTGATCTCTGGATTGGGAAACAACACGTCCCAATTGCCGCTTGCGCCCTGCTGCGCCACATACAGGTAGCCGTCGATGTTCGACTCGAAGGCAAAGCGCAGGCGATCGCCGGTCCTGAACTCGCCGGCGGGGTCCACGTCCATCGGCGCGTCGTTGACGCCGGCCTGGATCAAGCGAAAGCGGATGCCGGGCGCGATGTTGGTGGTATCGGTTGCGGCGAAAAGCTCTCTCGCTCCCAGCGGCGCGGCCACGGGCGGCGCGACCGGCTCGGATGTCGCCGCCGTCTTCGTCTCGGGCTTGGCAGGCGGGGCCGCGGCAACCGGCGACGCATTCGTGCCGGCCGCTGTCGGGGTCTCGCTGGCAGCCGGCACTGCCATCACAGGTGTCTCTGTCGCCGCCGTGGAGACGTTGGCGGGTGGCGGCTCTTCCATCTGCCGATTCGACGACGCGACGAGCAGCGCACCGACGACCGCGGCGGCCGCGGTGCCGCCAAGCCACATCCAGGTGCGTGATGGTGCCGGGGTCACCGGAACGGGCGTCCACGCGGAGGACTGCGCCGGCGCACCGGGACTCAGCACGATCGTTGATTCGCTCCGCGTTTCGATCACCGATATCTTGGCGCGCGAGTTCTCGAGGAAGGCCGAGAGCGCCTGGCGCATCTCGTCGGCGGTCTGGAAGCGATCCTCCGGCGACTTCGCCATCGCGCGCGACACGATCGCCTCGATTTCGGGCAGCATGCGGCTGACATCGGTGTCCATCGGCGCGGCCGGCTGCTGGATCACCTTCAGGATCACCGAGGAGATGCTGTCGTTGTCGGGCTCGAACGGCCGGCGGCCGGTGAGCATCTCGTACGCCATGACGCCGGTGGAATAAATGTCCGTTCGGCGATCGACGGTTTCGCCCTTCAGCTGTTCGGGCGATGCGTAGTGCGGCGTGCCGAGCACGTTGCCCGACGCGGTGAGGGTGTCGGCCACGAGGACGCGCGCCAACCCGAAGTCCATCAGCTTGATGGCACCGTCGTCCGCCAGGTGAATGTTGCTCGGCTTGATGTCGCGATGGACGACATCGAGGTTGTGTGCGTGCTGCAGCGCCTCGAGCACCTTGCAGATGATGCGAATCTTCTCTTCGAACGTCAGCTGCGCCTTCGCCTCGAGCGCGTCGGACAGGTTCCTGCCCTGCAGATACTCCATCGCGATGTAGACCACGCCGTTGTCCTGGCCGGCCTCGAACACGGTCACGATGTTGGGGTGCGAGAGGCGCGCGCACGCCTGCGCTTCGCGCATCAGGCGCTCGAGATACTCGGGCCGGTCGATGTCCGGCCGTACCGTCTTGACCGCCACGGTGCGTTGCAGCGTCGGATCGAGGGCCTTGTAGACCTCGCCCATGCCACCGCGGCCGAGCACTTCCAGGACTTGGAACCGAGCGATGAATTCAGGCAACGGGGTTTTGGGGCGTGCCATGACTTTGTCCCTCATTAGACTCTAACTGCCAGCAACACACTTCAAGGGCGATGCCGGGATCAAGTTCGGGAATCCGGCCGGAATCCGCGACCGTGGCTGTAATGATGATTACGGATTTGTAACACGAAGGGCCGATCAAGAAAGTGCTTAGAATCTCCCAAGATTTTGGGAGCGACACCAAATTCGGGGTCAAACCCCGAATTCAACTCGCCTGAAATGACTAAGGGCGGTGCCTCTTGCGAGACACCGCCCAAAAGTTGCCGCCAACCTGGCTCCCCCCAGCTACTGCAGCACTAATGCCACAGTAAACAGACTGGCGACGCGGACCATAAATCCAATGTCCGTGCCATGAGGAATTGCGCCAGTTTTCGCGATTTCTCGACGCGCCGTTTGCACGACGCATACGAAATTGATCGCTTGGATCACAATCCTTGCTGAGCGCTAGCCAGCCGCACCCTCGGGATACTGCAAAGCCAAGCGCAGTTCCTTCGTGAGGTTGTCGACCGTCGTGCCCTGGCGCTTCCACGCGCCGTCGGTCTCGAAGCGCAGCGCGCCGATGCGGCGGCCCCACGGCGAGATGACGCGGCCGATCGCGCGGAAGTCCGTGCGGTCGGCGTGGTGCTGATCGATCTTCTGGATGACATCGGGCGCCACGCGGATGAACGCGCGCAACGCGGTGGCCGACTTGATGCTGTACTTGCGGCCGTTCCACGCCGACTCGAAGATGCTGGCGATCTGCTTGAAGTAGTTCACGAAGAACTTCTTCGACTCCTCGCGGAACTGCTCGCTCTTGCGGGCGCCGCCAAGCGCGGCTTCATCCGCAAACAGCTTCTTCAGCTCCTGCGCGAGGGGCGCCTGGCCGACGCGGCCCTTGCCGACGCCGAGCAGCTTGATCTCGCCGAACAGCGGCGATTCCTCGCGATCGTTGATCGCGCGCACCACGTCATGCGCCGCGGCGAGCGATTCGTCACGATATAACTGGCGGCCCGACAGCGACACGAGGTGTGACGCGTTGAGGCGCGTGTGCTTCGCGTTGATGGTGACGAACATCTGCACGATGTGATCTTCCGGCACGCGATCGAAAATGATCGCCGGCACGGTGAACGGCTCGTCGCCGAACCGATCGATGTCCGCGTGCAGCGCGAGCAGGCGATGCTGGCCGTCGATGGCGCGCAGAATGCCTTCGCGCTCGGGGACCTTCAGCCTGCCGACCCACGAGCCGCTCTCCGCCGGCTCGAAGCTCAGCTTCTCGTCGCAGGAGATGATGACCGCGCCCGGAATCGACGGCAGGTCGCGTGCCTGGCGGCACTGCTCGTAGTACTGCACGAGCTCATCAATCTTCTTGCGAATGATTTGACGCTGGTACGCCTTTTCGTTCGAGGCGATGCGCCGCTCGAGCAAATCCCAGTTGATCTTCGACTGCGGCCCGCCCTTTTTCTTGCCTCGCAATCCGGCCTGGGCCTGATCCTGATAGCTCAGGACCTCGAACCGCACGAGCTTGTCGATGTCACTGGCCGTCAAAGAGGCCTGATAGAATTGCACGCCGAACTGCTGCATCCGGATTGCCGCTACGCTGATCATGGGACTCCGTCCAAAGAAGCGGATTCTATCGTTTGGCGACGCGGTCTCTCAACGGTTTTCGCCCGAAATCGAAGGGGTCCATGCGCTGCTCCGGCCTCACTAATTCCCGTAAGTCGTGTAGATTGAAGGACTTATTGCAATGACCAAAAAGATGCACGTCCCGGCCCGGTTGCTCGCCGTTGCCCTGTTTCTAAGCTCGGCCGCTCCAACTGTCACGCTGGCGCAGAAACCGGCAGCCTCCGCGACCCAGGACGACCCGGAATTTGCTGAGTTCGTAAAGAAGGCGACGACCAAGCCGGAATTCCTGTCCCCGCTGGTTGATCATTTGCCCAAGAAGGCGGGCGTTCCGACCCCGAAAGACGTGCTCGGCTACCACATCGGCACCGAGAAGAAGCTGACCTACGTCGCCGATCAGCAGCGCTATTTCCGCGCGCTCGAAAAGGCGCTGCCGGGCCGGGTGCGCACCGAGATTGTCGGCAAGACCGAAGAAGGCCGCGACGTCATGGTGCTCTACGTCACGTCAGAGGCCAACCTCAAGAATCTCGAAACCAATCGGCAGAACACGAAGAAGCTTGCGGATCCGCGCGGTCTCACCGACGCGCAGGTGCAGCAGTTGATCGCGAACACGAAGCCGCACTATCACATCAGCGCCGGGCTCCACAGCGGCGAGACCAATCCGCCGGAAGCGGTGATCGAACTCGCGTATCGATTGGCGGCCAGCGAAGAGCCGTACATCAAGCAGATCCGCGACAACGTGGTCGTCAGCATCACCGGCGCGACTGACGTGGACGGCCGCGACCGGTACGTGGACTGGTACTACGCCTACAAGGTTGATGAGCTGTACGACGGCGGCGAGAACTACGGCGGCCCTCCCTACTGGGGCAAGTACGTGTTCCACGACAACAACCGCGACATCAATTACGGCGTCGACTCGCTGCGCATTCACCTCAACTGGTACCTGAACTGGGTGCCGCCGATCTGGCACGACGTGCACGAAGCGCAGACGCTGCTCTATACCTTCAGCGGACAACCGCCGCAGAACGCGAACCTGGATCCGATTCTCTACACGGAGCTGCCGTTCTTCGCGACTTACGAGGTCAACAAGCTCACGTCGTACGGCATGCCCGGCGTGTGGCACTTCGGATTCGTCGACATGTGGTCGCCCGGGTATCTCGGCTTCGCGGCCGCGAACCACAACGGCATGCTGCGCATGTATGAAGTCTTCAACCAGGGCGGCGCCAATACGAAGAAGGCGCGACTGCAGGGCAACCAGCTGACGCGTCAGTGGTATCGCCCGAATCCGGCGGCGGCGGGTGAAGTGGACTGGTCGATCCGCAACTCGATCAACTACGCGCAGACCGGCCTGCTGACCGCGCTCGAACTGACCTCGAAGTTCCCGCAGATGGTGGTCGAGAACTTCTACAAGAAGTCAGCGAATGCCATCAAGAAGGGCGCCGAGAAGCCGCCTTACGCGTTCGTGGTACCGGCTGGGCAGGGCGACCAGAGCAAGGTCGATCACGTCGCCAACCTGCTGCGTGTGCAGGCGATCGAGGTGCACCGCGCCAATGCTGAGATCAAGGTCAAGGAAGGCACCTTCCCCGCCGGTTCCTACATCGTCAAGTTGAACCAGCCATACGGTCCGCTCGCCAAGACGCTGCTCGAGAAACAGAACTATCCGGATCCGTCGCTTACGACCTACGACGACAGTGCGTGGACGATGGGCATGGCGAACAACGTTGACGTGAAGACCATCGAGGACAAGTCGATTCTCGAGGCGCCCGCAACGCTGTTGACCGCCAACGCAAAGACGACGGGCGTCGTCAGCGGCACCGGGTCGACCTACGTCGTGAAGCACAACGGGGCGCTCGGCCTGGTCACGTTCCGCTATCGCCTCAAGGACGTGGCGATCAAGGGCGCCAAGGCGGCGTTCAAGGTCGGCAACGAGGAGTATCCCGCGGGTTCACTGATCCTGCCGGCCTCCGATCGCGCGCGCCAGGAGATCGAAAACATGGGCCTGGTCGCCGCCGCGGTGGCGGAAGCGCCTTCGGTGGCGACGGTGGATGTCGACCTGCCGAGACTCGCCATCTATACGACCTGGGCCAACACGGAGAAAGTCGGCTGGGTGCGGCTGGCGTTCGATCGCTTCGGCATTCCCTTCGACCTGATTCACAAGGATCACGTGCAGAGCGGCGCAAACCTTCGCTCGAAGTACGACGTGATCGTGATGCCGCACCAGACCAACAACGGCAAGTCGATCGTCTACGAGCAGCCGAAGCTATCGAAGCCGCTGCCCTACAAGAAGAACGACAAGTTCAAGTCGCTCGGCCTCTATGCGGAGACCGACGACGTGCGCGGCGGCATGGGACTGGCTGGCGCGGCCGAGTTCCAGAAGTTTGTGGACGGCGGCGGCGTGCTGGTCACGATGGGTGTGGCGAGCGCGTTCCCCGCGGAGTTCGGCCTCGCCAAGGGCGTTGAGGCACAGAATCCGGCGCCTGGTTTCTATGCGCCCGGGCCGTACGTGCAGAGCGAGATCCTGATGCCCACGCATCCGGTG
>DATMJU010000540.1:0-33497 GCA_035553795.1 Vicinamibacterales bacterium | reverse complement strand
GCCCCGACCCACCTGAGGCCCTTGTTGTGGTCGACGCCCATCATCTTGCCGCGGCCCATGCGCAGGAGCGGCAGGGCCGGACGTAGCCGCGCACCATCGCGGATGTACATGATGCGGATCTCCGCCTGCGTCGGTCCCTCGGGCGTGTCGATGACCGGCGTGAAATTGATGCGCTCCTGCAGGATGTAGTTCTTGCGCTCGCTCATCGGGATGGCGGCAATCTGCGCATCGGTCGGCGCGAAGATGATGCCCCCGCCGGCGAACGAGAACAGCGGTTTCAACAGGTAGCGGTCGCGATCCGCGGGCAGCATCTCGATGCCGTCCAGGAAGCGCGTATCCGGCACGCAGTCGTGGCGGAGGAACGGAATGGAGAACTTGCTGATCCGGAAATACCACGCCGGATGGCCCGCCCACTCGACCTCGAGATCGTCGCCGTAGCCGAACGACAACTGGATGCGCTTGCGTTCGAGCTCGTCCGGGATGACGCGGTTGTAGATGCGCTTGATCTGCGTCAATTGCCCGTCGCGCCGGTAATACAGGCGGCGTCCTTCACGCAGGACCTCCGCGGTGTCCACCGCCCGCACGCCCCACATCTGTTCCGTCACGACGAAGTCGGGCCACGTCTTCTGCTGGCGTGGCTCAATCTCCATCAGCACCACTTCACGCGGATCGTGATCGCCGCTGATCGCGCGCCGTGCCAGCTCGTGATAGCTCGCCGCGTCGAGATCATCAAGGAACGGAGTCAGCGACGCCGGCAGTCCAAACGCGTCGCGATACGCTTCCGCCATCGCCAGCTGGAATCCGTAGAGCGATGCAAACGCCTGGAGCTCGACGAGCTTGGGGCGAATCGTGCCGTTCGCATCGCGCACGAGTCCGAAATCCACCTGCACGAAGGTCGGGGCCGCTTCCGCAGACGCGCCCTGGTAGCGCTCCGGCACCGCGGCATTCGCGGCAGCCATGCTGTCAGGGTTGTCGAGAATCTGATCGACCAGCGCGACGCCGGTGTCGGCCAGCGACGTCATCAACGATTTGGGGAAGAAGCACGGCGATTCGCTGATCGGGAAGCCGAGCGTGGCGCCAGTGCGTGTTTCGAGCCGACGGACGAGGTCGCGATACTTCGCGTCCGACCATGCGGCGTTGAACTCTCGGCGAAGGGATGGAATCACGTGATACCCGGCTGTCAGCTTACAGCGATGCTCGCTGCGCCGACAGCCGGGATCGAACTGACGAACCTCTTACTGCTTCAGATAGACCGCGTAGCGGCGGTTGGTGTTGCCACCGCCGCCGTTGCCGTTGCCGTTGTTATTGCCGTTCATGTCGATGGTGCCAATGAACACGTAGCCTGACGGAGCCGGCGGAATGACGTTGTTCAGCACCTGGGCGAGCACCGAAGATCCAGCGGTAATCGGACCAGGAATGCCTTGCGGACCTACGGGACCCGTCGCTCCGGTCGCGCCCGTGGCACCCGTGGCGCCCGTGGCGCCCGTGGCACCCGTTGGACCGGTTGCGCCGGTCGCACCCGTTGCACCAGTTTCACCCTGTGGACCCTGGTCACCCTGTAGACCCTGGGGCCCCTGAGGGCCCTGCGGACCCTGAGGCCCCTGAGGCCCCGCGGGACCCGTGGCGCCGGTCGCACCCGTCTCACCCTGCGGCCCGGGGGCACCCGTGGCCCCCTGTGGACCTTGCGGGCCCTGCGCGCCGGTCAGATCGATTCCGGCGCCCATGTAGGCTAGCTGCATGAGGATGTGCTTCGGCCTGATGTCGCCGCATGATCCACCGCCGCCGAGATCCACATCTTGCGACGTCAGAAACGGCTCGTAGCCGGGAGGCATCCCCCCGCCGCTTGGAGCATCCGTGGGCATCGCGAAACCGCGCCCATTGTTGCCCTCCACGCGGAAGTAGTCGTTGACGCGAAGCGGCGTGCCCTCGAGGTTGACGTTGGCGTACGCCGTTATGTACGAGCCGTCACACCCGCCGGCCATGCCGTACATGATCGGGGTGGTCTGCCATCCCGGGCACAGCGTGGTGGTGTTCGAGAACGTGAAGTCGTTCGTCTGCAGCTGCAGGCTCGAGGGGTGCAGGCGAACCTTTTGCCACTTCGTCACAACGCACGCAAACGGACCGTTCTGCTGCAGCGTGCTGTAATTGTGAGAATTGTCGAAGTAGCCGGGCGCCATCTCGTGGAGCAACCCGAAAGGCATCTGCGTTGTCGTGCCAGCGTTCGGAAGGGTCAAGTACTCCTTCGGGTCGCTGGCCATCTCGTGGCAGTAGACGCTGAGCACGGCGCGGCTGGGCCCGCCGTTGAGCAGCGGATAGATCGTGTAGGTGCCGTCGGTCGCGTTCGGATCCGCGGCTCGATGGTCGGCACAGCTCACAGGGAAGCTGCCTTGCGCGCGCGCCTCGGTTACGGCAAGCGGCGCCAGCAAGATGCTCAGGGTCAACAGGGCTTTCATCACTTTCATTGCAGGGGAAACCTCCAATGGATATAGCGAGAAAGCGACTGGGAAACTCTCACGCGACAGCGCGAGAGACGGAGGGGAGACGAAAGAGTCGCAAGAGCGACTCTGGTGTCTGTCTGACTAGTCGATCAGGAACTTCCCGTCGGCCATGATCTGCCGATCGTCGACCCAGATGTTGAACCGCGTCGCCACCACATCAATATGCGTGGTCGACTTCCAGTCCGCGCCGGTGTGCTGGCCGTATGGGTCGCCGAACGCGATGTGGATGCCGGGGAACTTCTCGTCCTGGAGGATGTGCCCGATGACTTCCTTGAGCTCAATGTTGGTGCCGATCGCGAACTCACCCACGCGGTCCGAGTTCTCGTCGGTATGCGTGTACTTCCAGAAGTCGCTCTCGAGCTCTTTGTTCTCGCTGTACGCCTCGACGAGGCGGTTGTCTTTGACGCGGAGCGTCAACGGGTTGGCCGCCAGGCTGTGGTACTTCTCGCACAGGAAGTCGCCAACGACGCCGTCGATCACCAGCGTGCCGTCAACGTTGCCGGGCGTGGTGAACACCTCGCCGCCGGGCAGGTTGCCCCACTTGTCGGGGCTGATCAGTCCGCTCGTCTTCAACCACTTGTAGTTCGGGTTGAGCGTAGTCGTGAAGTTGCTGCCGCCCGTGGTGGTGGCGCGCACTTCCTTGGCGTTGCGGACGATGTCGATGACCTTCGAGCTCAGGCGATCGACCTTGTGAAAGTCGGCGCGCATGCCTTCGAGCATCATCTGGCGGTTGATGTTGACCATGTGGCCATGGCGCATCTTCCGGCGATTGACGATGTCCGTGAGCTGCATGCGTGAGCCCAGCTCGTTGCGCTGCACGTGGACGGCCAGGATGCTGACCTGGCTCTGCTCCATGTCGTCGGCAATGGCGGCCGGGAGGTTGATCAGCGGCCGCTGCGCGACCTCTTCGAGGATGAACGCCTTGTAGGGCGCGCCGACCTGCTCGATCTCGTGCACGAGGCTCGCGGCGATGTCTTCGCAATCGCGATCCGCGATCACGGTCACGCGTTCATGCGGCTGAACGTTGAGGCAGACGCGAATCGCGTTGCGGGCGCCTGGAGCAAGGTCCTTGTCGTAGGTATTCAACATAGAGATCGTTACAAGGGTTTCAAGGGTTACAACAGGTTATAACAGTTGTCACTCTTGTAACCCTTGTAACCCCGCCTGCGTCTCGCTCACCATGTATTCGACGACTTTCTTGAGATCTTGAGTCTGCTCGAAAACCTTGAGCTGGCGCTCGGCGCCGTTGCCGCGCTCGAGCATGGTGCGGATGTATTGCACCTCGGCGCGGCTGTCCAGCTCATCGAGCACGTCATCGACGAAATCGAGGTATTCGAGCATCAGCTCGCGGGCATCGACTTCCTTCTCCTGCCCGAAGTCGATCAGCTTCCCCTCGAGGCCGTAGCGCGCGGCGCGCCACTTGTTCTCCATGATCAGCGCGCGGCTGTACATCCGGAATCCCTGGTTGCGCGAGTGCAGCTTGTAGAGCTTGGCCATGGTCGCCTGGATCAACGCGGCGATGGCCAGCGATTCGTCGGCGCGCATCGGGATATCGCAAATGCGGACTTCGACGGTCGAGAAGAACGGATGCGGGCGCACGTCCCACCAGATCTTCTTGGCGTTGTCCATGCTGTTGGTCTTGACCAGCAGGTTGACGAAGCTTTCGTAGTCGGCCCAGCTGCTGAACGTGTCGGGGATGTTGGTGCGCGGGAACTTGTCGAACACCTTGCAGCGGTACGACTTCAAGCCGGTCTTGAGGCCGATCCAGAACGGCGAGTTCGCGGAGAGCGCGAGCAGGTGCGGCAGGAAGTAGCGCACCTGGTTCATCAGGTGAATCGCGACTTCGCGGTCCTCGATGCCGACGTGCACGTGCAGCCCGAAAATCAGGTTCGAGCGCGCGACGAGCTGCATGTCTTCAACGACCTGCAGGTAGCGCGCGTCGGGGTAGATGTCCTGTTCGCGCCAGTCGGCGAAGGGATGCGTCGCGCCGGCGCACAACAGCAGGCCGTTCTCCTTCGCCAGCTTCACCATTGCGCGCCGGAGGTTGATGATGTCGGCGCGGGCTTCCTTCATGTTGCGGCAGACGCCGGTGCCGACTTCGACCACCGACTGGTGCATCTCCGCCTTGATGCGCTCGTCGAGCTGGCGCTTACCCTTGGAGATGATCTCGGCGTTGATGTGCGAGCGCAGATCCATCGAGACAGGGTCGATGGTCTGGTATTCCTCCTCGATGCCGATCGTGAAGGATGGTTTCACAATTTATCCTCGCAGGAACGCGTCCCAGCGATACGCGCCCGGCGCTTCAGGTTCGGTCGCCTTCTTCACGGCGAGGTCGGCGACGGCGTTGACGATCCAATCGAAGTTGGCCCGGCCGACCGAGTGCAAATCCGCATCGGGCGCCGGGTTCATGAAGTCGATGGCGTAGGGAATCCCGTCCTCGACCGCGAACTCCACGGTGTTCAGGTCGTAGCCAAGCGCGCGGCAGAGGGTCTGCGCATCGCGGCGCACCCGGTCGAGCAGCTCCTTCGGATACTCCGGCGGCGTCAGCACGTAGCGTTCGTGGAACGGCGCGCGCGGGTCGTAGGGCATGATGTGCACCTGCTCCTGCCCGACCACGTAGCAGCGGAAGTATTCCTTGAAGTTCACCGCCTTCTGCAGCGTCATGCACAGCGTCTTCGTCTGGTCGTAGGCGCTGAAGAATTCTTCGCGGTTGTTGATCTTGTAGACGTCGCGCCAGCCGCCGCCGTCGAAGGGCTTCAGGAACGCGGGGAAGCCGATGTACTCGAACACGCCATCCCAGTTGAGCGGGTAGTGCAGGTTGCGCATCGACCGCTCGGTCGTGCCGGTCGGATGCTCCTTGTGCGGCAGCAGCACGGTCGGCGGAATGGCGACGCCGAGTTTCGTCGCCAGCGCGTAGTTGAAGAACTTGTCGTCCGCGCTCCACCAGAACGGGTTGTTGATGACCTTCGTTCCGCACAACGCCGAGTTCTTCAGGAACGCCCGGTAGAACGGGATGTCGTGCGAGATGCGATCGACGATGACGTCGTAGCCGCAGGGCTCGGCCATGCGGACGCCGTCGATCTGGACGAACTCCGCGGTGACGCCCTGGACGCCCATCCCGTTGATGCGCTCGATGAGCGCGCCAGGGAAAGTGTTCTCCATGCCGAACAGCACGCCAATCTTCTTCATTCGCGGTGGATCATATCCCGTT
Source organism: Vicinamibacterales bacterium (assembly GCA_035553795.1). Lineage (GTDB taxonomy): Bacteria > Acidobacteriota > Vicinamibacteria > Vicinamibacterales > UBA2999 > 12-FULL-67-14b. The sequence goes on along the minus strand of DATMJU010000540.1, from coordinate 27,788 downwards.
TGCCTCGGCAGAGCTTGGACGTATGCTTCTACGCGTGCCCCGCCCCCTGGACATAGATCGCGCGGCATTTCACCGCCATATGGCGGAGATCAACGGCCGGCGCATTCCGGTGCTGGCCGGCGTCACGGCCCTGCTGTGCGCCATCTCGTTTGCCGCCAACGTTGCTTCCGGCGGGCTCAGCAACTTCTCGTTGCTGACCGGCACGGGACTGAACGTCACCGCAATGGCGATGGCGGCGGTCGTCTATGGGACCTATCGCTGGCTGCGCATGCCCGGCCTGAGCGCGATCCTCTACGGGTGCCTCGTGCTGGCCTGGGGCGACCTGATGATCCCGACCTACCTTCACGAGATCGAGATCAAGCACTCGGCTCACGCGGCGCAGAACCTGGTGATCTACTTCATCACGCGCTACCTCGCGGCGGTGAGCGTGGTGTGGAGGCCGCGCGATCTCGCGATCGTGCTGGTGCTCAACCACGCCGTTTCACTGTGGCCGCTGGTGGCGACTCAAGGCCTGGTCAACGCGTATCTGTTTACCGCGCTCTGGACCGCGACCGCGTGGCTCGTTGCGTTCCTGATCTATCGCGCGGAACGCGACGCGTTCATCGCGCGGCTGCGGCTGCAGGAGCAGCGTGACGCGCTGGCGAGCGCCAACGCCAACCTCGAACGGCTCAACCAGGAGAAGAACGACCTGATGGCGATTGCCGCGCACGACCTGCGCAGCCCGTTGATGGGAATGACGACGCTGCTGTCGATGGCGGCGGACGAGGCGTCGCGGGCCTGGGCGGCCGGCGTCGGCACGCTGAAGGCGCTCGAAGAGAGCGGCCGCAACATGGCGGAGCTGGTGACGCGCGTGCTCGACGCCCACCAGACCGACGACCGGCTCGGCCAGCTTGCCGTCGTGGCGGGCGACATCGCGCCGGTGGTGACACGCACGCTGGCGCCGCACGACGCCGTGGCGCGCGCCAAGGGCATCACGCTGACCGTGCACGCGCCGGAACCGTGTATCGCGATGCACGATCCGCACGCGCTCGGACGCGTGATCGACAACCTGGGCTCGAACGCCATCAAGTTCTCGCCGCCGGGCGCCACCGTCCGCGTCGCCGTGCTGCCGGCAGAGAATGGCGGCGGCCCCCGGATTCAGATCTCCGATGGTGGTCCTGGGATTAGCGAAGCGGAACGGCCCCGCCTGTTCAGGAAGTTCGCGCGGCTGCGCGCGAAGCCGACGGCGGGTGAGAGTTCGTCCGGGCTCGGCCTCTATATCGTGAAGCGCCTGGTGGACGCGATGGGAGGAACCATCGACGTCACGGCCGCGGACGGCGGTGGCGCGTCGTTTATCGTGACGCTACGTCCGCAAACTCTCTCAGAATCGCCTGGCTCAGTTTCGCACTGACCCAGACATCGCCGGCGGCCACGGCGGCGATCGCGGTGCTCAGCTCGCCCGCCATTCCAGCCTTCATCACGTAGCCGTGCGCGCCGGCCGACAGCGCTTCGCGCGCATGGCCGTCTTCATCGTGCATCGACAGCACGATCACGCGCAGGCCCGGAGCGGACGCGCGCCATGCCTTGATGCTGCCCAGGCTGCTGACGTCGCCGAGCATCATGTCGAGGACCAGCAGGTCCGGTTGCGCCGCGTGAATGAGCGGTCCCGCGTCCTCCAGTGAATCCGCTTCGCCAACCACGGCAAAGCCTGGTGTGCGTTCCACGAGCGAACGGACGCCGAGCCGAACGACCGCGTGATCGTCAACGATCATCACGCGCACGGAGGCTGGTGAGGCTGGTGGGGCAGGTAGGACAGGCGAGCTCTGCGCGACGAAGCGGTAGCCCCGGCCCGGCACCGTCTCAAGGATCGAGGCGGCATCCTCACCGAGCGCCTGGCGCAGCACCGACATGGCGGCGTTCAGGCTTGATTGCTCTACGACCACGTCCTTCCAGACCTCGCGCAACAGCTCGTCGCGGGTGACCAGTTGCCCCGGGCGCGTGGCCAGCGCCACGAGCAGATCGAAGGGTTTCGGTGGCAGCGCCACGGGCTGCCCGTCGCGCATCAGGCGATACTCGCGCGCATCCAGGGTGTAGCGGCCGAACTGAAGTGACGTCATTACGGTAGATAGGCGTGCGCCATCGGGCGCCAGTAGGGCCAGTCATGTTTGGAGTCGTTCCAGACATGCAGGCTGTGATGAATGCCTTTCGCCTGGAGCAGCGCAGAGAACTGCTCGTTGGGCGCGCGGCAGATGTCGTGGTCGCCGGTCACCAGCACCCACTTGTTGCGCTTGAACTGCTGGAGGTAATACGGGTCCGACAGGTTCGGCAGGAACGACGGCGGATTCAGGAAGTAGCAGTCCTCATCGAAATACCCGTCGAGGAACTGCGACACGTCAAATGCCCCGCCCATCGTCACGCACCACGTGAAGACATAGGGGTTGCGCAGGGCGAGCGTCATGGCGTGATACGCGCCGAAGCTGCAGCCGGTGACGCCGATGGCATCGAGCCGCGTCAGGTGCTTGATCAGCGGCACCACCTCGTTGAGGATGTAATCCTCGTAGTGCAGGTGGCGTTCGACGCGATGGCGCGGGTGAATCTTCTTGCAGTACCAGCTTTCGCTGTCGACCGACGACACGCAGAACAGCCGAAGGTGCCCGTGTTCAAGCTTGTCGGAAAGCGCGCCGATCATCCCGCGATCTTCGTACTCGTAGAACGCGCCCATCGACGTGGGGAAGACGATCATCGGCGGACCGCCGTGTCCGAAGATCAGCAGCTCCATCTCGCGATTGAGAGATCTAGAGAACCATTTGTGATGATCGCGGACCATGGGTGCTCGGGTGTGCGTGCTCCGATAGAGAGCCTATACTGACTGCGCAGCAGAATGCACTCGCCTGGTAGCCAGCTCCGCCGTCACGACGATTTTCACTCCGAATACCTGGAACACGACCGGAATGTGCTCGTGTGGCTGCCCCCCGGTTACGAAGCGGGGGCGGGCCGTTACCCCGTGCTTTACATGCATGACGGCCAGAATCTGTTCGAGGCCGACACCGCGTTCCAGAAGGGCGAGTACTGGCACTTCGGCGAGACCGCGGCCGAACTGATCGACGCCGGCCGCATCGAGCCCCTGATCGTCGTCGGCATCTACAACACCGGCGAGTCGCGCATCGACGAATACACACCCACCGGCGACAAGAAGCTCGGCGGCGGGCATGCCGACGACTACGGCCGGATGATCATCGAGGAGCTCAAGCCGTTGATCGATCGGACGTACCGCACGAAGCCGGACGCCGCCAATACCGGCGTCGGGGGCTCCTCGCTCGGCGGGCTCGCTTCGCTCCACCTCGGTTTCACGCATCCCGCGGTGTTCACCAAGATCGCGGCGCTGTCGCCGTCGGTGTGGTGGGATCGCAAGGCGATCCTGCGCACGATCCGGCAAGCGCGCTCGAAGCCGAAGCTCCGGCTCTGGGTGGACATGGGCACGGCCGAAGGGAAGAAGGGCCTCGACGACGCGCGATCGCTGAAGGCGGCGCTGGTCGGACTGGGATTCGCGCCAGGTGTTGATCTGCACTACGCCGAGTACGAAGGCGCGACGCATTCGGAGCTGGCGTGGTCCGAGCGCGTGGGTCCGATGCTGGAGTGGCTGTTCCCCTCAGGCGCTCGGCAATATCCCGGCGGCCGAACGCGCTGACGCATCAACGCGGGTGGTCGAGCACCTCGCGAACCTTTCTCGCGAGATCGGACCGGCCGAACGGCTTCAACAGGAACGGCATCGACTCGTGCTCGATGCCTTGCCTCAAGATGCGGTCTTCGGTGTATCCCGACATGAACACAACACGCAGCGTGGATCGGGCGTGGCGCAGGTTCTCCCAGAGCTGACGCCCGGTCATTACCGGCATGATCGCGTCGGTGAGTAACAGATCAATCGCGCCGCCATGTTGTTCTGCCTGGCGCAACGCCTCCGGCCCGTCGGCGGCCTGCAACACTTCATAGCCGAGTCCTTGCAAGGTGAGCCGCACGATCTCGCGCACGCCGTCTTCGTCTTCGACCACGAGAACCGTTTCACGTCCTGTAGGCAACTGCCCAGCGCCAGATGGTACCGCCATCGGCTCGTTCGGCGCCTCCGGTAAATACACTTTGAACGTCGAGCCCTCACCGGGCTCGCTGTATACCGTGATGTACCCGTTTGATTGCCTGACGATTCCGTAGCAGGTCGCCAGGCCGAGCCCGGTGCCCTTGCCGACCGCCTTGGTCGTAAAGAACGGTTCGAAGACACGTTGCTGGATTGAGGGGTCGATCCCTGCACCCGTATCCGATACGGCAATCGCGACGTATTTCCCCGGTTGCAGTTCCGGAATACTCGGTGTCAGGGCCGCGTCAAGCTCGGCGTTGGCGGTGGTGATGCTGAGCTGGCCTCCGTCCGGCATGGCGTCCCGAGCATTGAGGCACAGGTTCAAGATGACGCGCTCAAGCTGACTGGCATCCGCGAGGCAGTGACGCAGGCCGGCATCAAGCGCGAGGTGGAACTTGATGTCCTCGCCCAGCATCCGTTTGAGCATCGGCTCCATGTTCGAGACGACGGCGTTGACGTCGATGGCCTCCGTACGAAGAATCTGCCGGCGGCTGTAGGCCAGCAACTGCCGGCACACGTTGGCTGCTCTGCCCGACGAGTCCTTGATCTGCTCGATGTAGCTGCGCAGATCCGGATCGAGGTCACGATCCTCGAGCGCGAGGTCGGCGTAGCCCAATGTGACCATCATCATGTTGTTGATGTCGTGGGCCACGCCGCCCGCCAGCCGGCCGATCGATTCGAGCCGTTCGGCCTCGAGGAGGCGGGCTTCCGCGTCACGCAGCTGCTGGCGCGCACGCTGCTGCTCGGTGATGTCACGGAACACCATCACGGCGCCACGGACCTCTCCTGAAGCCGTGCGAATCGGCGCCGCGCTGTCATCGACCGGAATCTCGCTGCCGTCGCGCCTGACCAGCACGGCATGCTCACCCAGCGTGACGACGCCGTCTTCATTGAGTGCGCGCCGGATCGGATCGGCCATCGGCAGCTTGGTCACCGCGTCGACGAGCCGGATGACATATGCGGCGTCACGATCGACGCCGTCGGCTCTCGGCCATCGGGTGATGTCTTCCGCGACCGCGTTCATGAAGGTGATCCGCCCTTGATCATCAGTGGCGATGACGCCGTCGCCGATGCTGGCCAGCGTCGTGGCGAATCGTTCCTCGCTTTCCCTCAGCCGGTGCTCCAGCGCGGCGCGGTGCAGCGCCATCGTGACCGTTGCGCGAAGTTCACGATCACCCACCGGTTTGATCAGAAAACCGTACGGGCCAACCCGTCTGGCTCGCTCGATCGTCGCGTCGTCACTGTGGGCGGTCAGGAACACAATGGGGATCTGCCATCGCTGCACGATCTCCATCGCGGCGTCGATGCCGTCCAGTTCGCCGCGCAGGCGGATGTCCATCAACATCAAGCTGGGACGGGTCGATTCCGCCAGCTGCATCGCGGCTTGGCCAGTGGCCGCCACTCCTGAGACGAACAGCCCCATTCGCGTCAGCCGGAGCTTCAACTCTTCCGCAATCAGTGCCTCGTCTTCGGCGATGGCGACGCGTGAGCCGGCCGGGAGTTCATCGAGTTTCTTCACGCAATGATCCTTGGGGAGACGATCGCGAACTCGAGCGTGGCGCGAAAGCCGGGCGACGCACCCGTGAATGTGCACTCGCCCTCGAGTTGTCTGGCCATGGCGCGCACGAGGTTGAGCCCCATGCCGCTATCCCGGGTCGTTGACTCCGCGAGGCCGCCGCCGTTGTCGCGAACCGACAGCACGCAGCGCCGGTTGACGGATCGACACGCGATGGTAATTGACGGGCGGGCGACATCTGAGAAGGCATGCTTGGCGGCATTGGTCACCAGCTCATTGACGACCAGTCCGCAGGGGATGGCCTGGTCGATGGTCAGCGCCAGGTCCTCGACCTCGAGGGCAATGGCGATCGCCGGCTCGCTGCTGAAGCTTTCACGCAAATGAGTCGCCAGCCGACTGAGATACTTCTGCATCTGGACCGCGGCGAGGTCGTCAGACTGATAGAGGATGTCGTGAACCATTGCCATGGACTGCACGCGCTGACGACTGATGTCGAGCAGCCGCGCTGCTGCGGCGTCAGCCTGTGCGGCTTGCAGATACAGCAGGCTCGACACGGTCGCGAGGTTGTTCTTGACGCGGTGGTGGACTTCCCGCAAGAGCACTTCCTTCTGTTCGAGGGTATCGCGTAACGTCTGCTCGCCACGCTTGCGCTCGTCGATGTTGTGCAACGTGCCGAGCATCCGAACCGGGAGGCCGTCAGCGGTGCGCTCGACGACTCGTCCGCGCGACCAGACCCACACCCATGTGCCGGCTGCCGTCTTCGCACGGTACTCCGCTTCGTAAGGGGCGTCGCTCTGTGATGCGAGGTGTGCGGTCAGCGATGCGCGGACGCGGGCTTCATCGTCGGCATGAATGCTGACCGACCACGACGAATCAAGAATCGGATTGACCAGCGCCACGCGGCCGAGAATGGCTCTGAAGGTATCGTCGACATCCACCGCGCCGGTCTGAACATTGAGATCCCAGACGCCGATCTTGGTCGTTTCGAGGACCAGCCGCGATCGCATTTCGACGTCGATCAAACGCCGCAGCAGGGTTTCGATGCGCGACTTCCCCTCGGTGGAGGCTTGCTCGGCGATTGCGGCGCGGCGGAACTGCCAGATCGTGGCACCAAAGATTGGGCCCATCGCTCCAAACGACAGCAGGACGATCAGCGGCAACCACGACTCCGCCGGTTGCCACGTGGTGGCGGACACTCGCCACGTGACGTCGAGCGGCAGGCCGACGATCGCAAGATCGACCGTGTCAAGCTCATCGACCTGAGAAAACAGTCCGGGCCCGACCGAAGGAGTTACAGCGGCAGAAGGAATCACGGCGCGGCTGACGAGTCGTGACGGTCGCATCACCGACACCAGATGCCCCTCCTCGCGCCGCGTCCCGAGCGGCCATGAGGTGACGATGACGGCGTCGTCTCCCCGCCCGATGGTGATGGAGCGCGGCGTCAGATTTGCCGGCGCGTCCTCGAGGAGCCGCTCGCGTTCGGCAGCGTAGTCTGCGTGTGAGCCAGCCGCCGCCGCGATCCATGGCTCAACGGTGCACGGTGCCGTCAGTTCAAGCCGCTCGAGCGTGAATAGTTGATTGATGTACAGCGTGGCATCGGCCTCCCACGCTGGCTGCGCTCCGGGAGACAGGCTCCATCGTTGCACCATGCGCTGAATCGCGTGCCCATCAGCAGACAATTCGGCTGACAGCGTTCGGGCCAGCACCTCGAGCCCTGCCCTCGCCGCTTCGACCGCGATCCGATGCTCACGATCTCGAGTCGAGGTGTATAGCAGCCCTCCGACCAGCCAGATGATGGCAGTCACGATGATCGGCACAAAGGCCGGCATCCAGTAATGGGCCGGATCGCGATGCGCCCAGCCGTACGTGACGAGGCCGGCGGCTGTGAGCAACGTGCCGATCGCCGTTTGCGGCGACATGCGGGTGAAGCCCAGCCAGCCCGCGGTGTCACTGAGCGACGTGGCGTAGCCGGTCAGCGACGTCAGCGCCAGGGCGACAAGGAACATCCCGCCGAGGCCTGTGATCGCCGTCACCAGGCGTGCCGGCGCAACCAGCGAGACGCCGATGACGAGAGCGGCCGTGAGTAGCGCGCCCGCCGTTTGCGGCGCCATGCGCCCGGCTGAGAGGGTTCGCGCCATCGCGAACGACGCATCAACGACGAACTGATCGATACCGAAATCCCGCCCGAGCGGGGTACTGGAGGGCGGTGACGCTGGTGATCACCGTGACGGCTGCGGCAGTGCTGAAGGCGAGGATGTGACCGCGCCTTCCCCATGACATCCCCGACAGCGCCACGCCACACAGGAAAAAGCACGCGGCGGTGTTGAACTGCATCGGCGCGAAACTGGGATCCAGCTGCACGATCGAACGGATCCCAAGCAGCCAGCCGGCCATGACCAACGCTCCGACGAGCATCAGCACGGCCCCGCACGTCCGCGACAGGGCCACCGCAGAGGGAAAGCGCATTGGGCTGGACATCATCGCCGAACCTCATCCTTAGGGCAATGAGGTTCGGCGAACGCACCCGAATCAGGGGCCGCTCACGAGTCCCGCGGTCCCCCGGCCGATGTCGTTGCGCGAGGACGCGCCAGCGATCCGAGGACGGCGAGGACCAAGAGGGTGCCGATGATCCCCAGCGACCACTCAATCGGGAACTTGCCCCCGAACCAGTCGTTGAGCCACACCATCTTGAGGCCGACGAAGATCAGGATCAGCGCCAAGGCGTATTTCAGCAGGTAAAAGCGATCGACCGCCCCTGCGAGCAGAAAGTACATCGCCCGCAAACCGAGGATCGCGAATACGTTCGAGGTGAAGACGATCAGCGGCTCCCTGGTGAGCGCGAAGATGGCCGGCACCGAGTCCACGGCGAAAATGATGTCGCTCATCTCGAGGAAGATCAGCGCGACCATCAGCGGCGTCGCATGCCAGCGCCCGTCGAGCTTCACCAGGAACGACTGTCCGTGGAGCGTCGGCGTGACGGGCATCATCCGGCGGAACAGCCGCAGCGCCGGATTGCGTTCCGGATCCATCTGCCGGTCCGGCACGAACAGCATCTTGGCGCCGGTCAGTAGCAGGAAGCCGCCAAAGACCCAGACGATCCACTGATACTGCATGAGCACTGAACCAAGGGCGATGAAGATTGCGCGGAACAGCAGCGCGCCGATGATGCCGTAGAACAGGACCCGATGCTGGTACTGCAGCGGGATCGCGAAGTAGGAAAAAACCAGCACGAATACGAAAATATTGTCGACCGCGAGAGACTTCTCGACGACGTATCCGGTCAGAAACTCGAGCGCGGCCTGGGTGCCCGCCTCCGGTCCGTGTTGCTGAACCGCGTAGAGATAGAAGCCGTAGTTGAAGATCAGGGCCAGCGACACCCACACGATTGACCACACCAGCGATTCGCGGAAACCGACGGCGTGGGCCTCACGATGAAAGACGCCGAGGTCGACGGCCAGGAGCATAAGCACCAGTGCCGTGAACCCGGCGTAAAACGGCCAGTAGACCGCGAACGGAAACAATAGTTCCATTGACAGCGTCTCAGCTGCGCGACGGCGTCCACGCCGCCAGCGCCCGCGCCACGCGGGCCACCGAACGCCCGGCGCGATCGGCGGCGCGATCCACCGCTTCGCCGAAGTCGGCGGCGATATGTTCGATCAGCATCAGGCGCGTCGGATGCTGCAGGCGTACTGCGACGATGCACTGCTTGTCGATGCCGCCGCGCGGGCCGTTAATGTCCGTGATGCGGACGCGAACCGCGCGCACGCGGCTGCTAAAACGATCGAGGGCGAACTGCACGCGCCGCCGCGCGCGTTCCGCAACCGCTGCTGGAACGTCTGCTCCCGTCGTCACCGTCACTGGGATCGAGCTGTCTTCGCCGAAATGCACCATGGTCTCCTCCCGGCCCCTGAGGGCCCGTGGGATGACGATAGGCGGCGGGAGAGAATATAGACAATTAGATAGTTAAAGCATGATGAATAGACGGAGTCTATGCATGATCCAGCCAGCCCGCGCGTGCGCCCCGGGTAATCGCCAGCACGCCCGGGTGGGTGACGCGCCGCTGGGCGGAGATCGCATAATAGGTTTCGCGGACCGTCGTGGCCTGGCCAATGGATGCGACCTGGTAGAGACGCTTGACGTCGGCGGCGATGGCCGAGGGTGCCGCGAACACCGCGTTGCTCTCCCTGCCGAACGCCTTGAGCAGCGCCGAGTCCTCGAACTCCGCCAGGATACGCGGCCGCAGCCGTTGCGCGTCGAACCAGGTATCGAGGGCCTGCCGCACGGCGGTCTGCGGCGCTGGCAAGAGCATCGGCTGACCGTCCAGCGAACGCGGAAAGGTGCGGCGCAGGCGGGCCGCCACCGCGGCCGCCGCGAAGAAGGTCATCGCCGACTCCCCGAGGGCATGGTTGAAAACCTTGACCCGGGCATGGGGTGGCGCGGGCCGGTCGGCAATGACCACGTCGACGGCAAACGCCGCGACTCTGGTCAACAGGCTTTCGGTGTTGTCCTCGACGCACAACAGGTGCGGTGCGTCCCCGCCATGCAGCAACGGTTTCAGCAGGCGGTGCACAATCAGCTTTGGAACGGCGTTCGCGATGCCGATGGTGATCCGGCCGCGCTGCTCGGTGGGCCGTCCGCGGAGTGTCTCAATCATCTCGCGACCGACCGGAAAGATGTCGTCGGCATACTGATACACGACCCGCCCGGCATCGGTTAGTCGCAGGCCGCGACCATGCCGCTCGAAGAGTTTCACTTCGAGCGCGCCTTCGAGTTTGCGGATCTGCGCAGACACCGTCGGCTGTGACAGGCGCAGTCGCTCGGCCGCCTTGGAGACGCTGCCCTCCCGGACGATGGTCCAGAAGTAGAGGAGGTGGTGGTAGTTGAGCCATTGCAGATCCGGTGTCATCGGTGGCGCCATTCTACAGGCGCCGAACCGGATCTATCCCACGCCGTGCACGCGTTGCGCGAGCTGCAGATACAGCGGAATGCCGAGGATCACATTGAAGGGGAAGGTCACGCCGAGTGAAGCGCCGAGGGACAGGGCGGGGCTTGCCGCCGGAATTGAGAGGCGCATCGCCGCCGGAACGGCGATGTACGACGCACTGGCCATGAGCGTCGACAGCAGCGCCGTGCCGCCAATCGACAGTCCCATACCCCATCCCATCACCGCCCCGACCACGCTCCCGGTCAGCGGCATGGCGATGCCGAAGATCACGATGAAGATCCCATGCTTGCGTATGCCATCCAGCTGGGTGGCGGCGATCAGGCCCATCTCCAGCAGGAACAGCGCGAGCGCGCCCTTGAACAGATCCATGAACATCGCTTCAATCGGCTTGATGCCATCCGCGCCGGCGATCCATCCGATGGCCAAGCCGCCGATTAGCAGCACCATGCTCCGCCCGAGCAGCACTTCGCGCGATACCACCCGCCAGTCGACGCCGGCCGTGGCCCGTCTCGCCAGCACGATTCCGACAAAGATGGCGGGCATCTCGAGCAGGACCAGGAACACCGCGAGCCGTTCTTCGTAAGTCACGCCGCGGAATGCCAGGTAGGCCGACGCGACCGCAAACGTGCCGACGCTGACGGAGCCGTAGTGCGCCGCGATCGACGCGGCATCCGCAACCGGCAACCGGCCGACGTGCCGCAGCACCGGGTAGGCCGCGAGCGGCAGCAGCACGCCGGCCGCGACGACGAGCAGCATCTGCGGCAGTAGTGCGAGGAACGGCTGTTGCGCCAGTTCGATGCCCCCCTTGAGACCAATCGTCAGGAGCAACAGCACAATCAGAAACTCGTAGATCGCCGGCGGCAGTTTGACGTCGGCCCGCCAGCGCCCGGCGGCGAGTCCGAGGATGAAGAACAAGATGACAGGATCGATTGAAGGCACGATCATGGAGCGTAGGTGCCGCGGTGCGCGGGCGGCAAATAGATACTTTGCGGCGAATCCATAGATGAACCTCGACCTGGGCGGCGTCGCCGGACTCATTGTCGCCATTCTCGGCGGCGCCGCGGTGGGCGTTGAGCGCCAGCATTCCGGCCACGCGACCGGCCCCGAAGCCCGTCTCGGCGGCATCCGCACCTTCACGCTCCTGGCCACCCTCGCTGGCATCGCGGGCACGCTGATCGTGTCTGGATACGTGGTGCCGGCGACGTTGCTGATTGGCGGCGGCCTCGCCGTGATCGTCGCCGGCTACGTGCGCGCCAGCAAGAAGGACATCGATGCAACGACGGAAGTCGCCGCCATCGTCGTGATGGGTGCCGGCGTGCTGGCGGGCATGGGGCACCTGCAGTTGTCGGCGGCGTTGACCACGCTTACGGTGTTGCTGCTCGCCGAGAAACCGCGCCTCCACGGCTTCGTCGCGCGACTCGATCAACCTACGATGCTTGCGGCAGCGCGGTTTGCCGTGATGTCAGTGGTGATCCTGCCGCTGTTGCCCGAAGGGCCATTCGGTCCAGGCCCTGGGGTCAAGCCACGAGAGTTGTGGATGCTCGTCCTGCTGTTCTCGGGCATGAGCTTCGTGGGCTACATCGCGCAACGCCTCAGCAACGCGAGCGGCTATCCGCTGACGGGCTTGATTGGCGGGCTGGTATCGTCCACGAGCGTCACGCTGACATTCGCGCGCCTCAGCGCATCGCACAAGACGCAGGAAGCGCCACTTGCCACCGGCGCCGTTGCGGCGAGCACGGTGCTGTTCCTGCGCGTCGCGATCGCGGTCGCGGTCCTCGATGCGACGCTGCTGCCCGTGCTGGCGCGTTACCTCGCCGCGCCGTTTATCGTGGCGATCGCGGCGGTCGGCCTCGCCTGGCGCTCGCTGAGTGATAAGCACCACAAGCCGGCACCGATGAAGAACCCGCTCCAGTTGCGGGCCGCTGTCGAAATGGCCGTGTTGTTCCAGGCCGTGTTGTTCGCAGTGTTCTACATTCGCGAGTGGGTGGGTGACGTGGGCCTGCAGGCGACGGGATTCGTGCTCGGCCTGACGGACGTGGATGCGTTGACGCTGTCGATGACGCGAAGCGTCGAGAGTGGAACCAGCGTCGAACTGGCGTGCCGCGCGATCGGGATGGGCGTTATCGCCAACTCGCTCATGAAGGCGGGCATTGCCGTCGCGCTCGGCGGCGGCCACTTCAAGTGGCACGCGGGCCTGTCGTTGCTCGCCATGGCCGCGGCAGGCGCCGCCGCCTTGATGCTGATCTGAGACCCTGCTACGCCGCGGCCGCCGGCTCCCGCAGCATGATCAGGAGCATGCGCGAGGCGCTCTTTGCGTCGACCGCATGTGGAATACCCGCCGGCATTCGCACGATGGTGCCGGGAGCTGCCTCCACGACGTTGCCGCCGCTGGTCTTGGCCAGCACGCGGCTGGCGATGCCGCCCTCCGTGGGTGCGATCAGTCGCGCGAGCAGTAGCGCCTCGGAGGGCGGGATGCCTGTTGCCACCATCAATCTCCTGCCTGCTAACGATCGGTCGGATACCCGTGCGCCGCGGTTTCACCCGCGAACTGGAACTCGGTCAGCTTCTGCATTCCGTCAGGCAGCGTCACCAGCACCACGGTGTTCTTCGTGGCGCGGTCGCGTTCCAGATGCGTGCAATGGAATGTCGCAACGGGGTTTGCCTGATCGTTGTAGGCGTAGATGTGCGTGCACGGCTCGCCGCGGGCCATCCGATCATTGTCATGTTCGATGACATAGCGGCCCTGCACGATGGCGCGGCCAATCAATGTCGGGCGCGTGAACCACACTTCAGTTACCTGCCGCACTGGCGGGGCGGGAACGAGCTGCGGGTCGTTGGCCAGCAGGATGTCGATTGCACTTGCCTCGTGCACATGGCCCTTCATCGCGTCACAACACGCATGGTCGGGCTTCGCCTGGCAGCACGCCGGAGCCTGTTTCGCCTCACAGCACGCCGCGTCGGCACGCGCCGGCAGCACCAGGGCGAACGCCGCGACCGCTGCAGCAGCGAACAATTTGGATGTCATATATGTAGTCCTCCATCCTCGTGTAAAGCGAGACTCGTGCCGCGGCGTGCGCGGCGGATTGAACCGGAATTGGAGGGCGGGAAGGCGAGAGTGCGGGAATTCACGCGCATGCCGCGTGGAATTCCCGCCCGTGCGCCAGAAGGCGCGGTGCGCTTACTTGTGCTTCGAGAAGACGGTCATCTTGCCGTCCTTCGTGAACGCGACAACGTCATACGCTTCCTTGGCGCCGCCCTGTTCCATGCCCGGCGACCCCATCGGCATGCCCGGAGCCGCGATGCCGGCAATCGCCGGCTTTTCCTTCAGCATGCGATGAATGTCCGACGCCGGCACGTGGCCTTCGACGACGTAGTTGCCGATCTTGGCGCTGTGGCACGACGAGCCGTTCTCGGGGAGGCCGGCGGCCTTGCTGACCGCGCGCACTTCAGCCGCGGATACATCCTTGGTTTCCACCTGGAAGCCGTTGGCGCGCAGGTGATCCACCCACAGGCTGCAGCAGCCGCAGGTCGGCGTCTTCCACACGGTGGCGGCAATGCGCGACGAAACGGGCTTGGGCTGCGCGACCGCGATGGCCGCGCCGCCAATGACGATGGCTCCGGCCAGGATTCCGAATAGCTTGTTCTTCATAGGTGAATCGTACCTCATTGCGGAAGCGTTGTCTTGGCACCCGGGGTCGACACCGACCCCGGCAGCGCCGCCTGGCCGCGGCGTGATTCATCCAGCGACAACGACAGCACCCTGACCGATTCCTGATCGGCGTGAAAACCCATGGAATTCTCCGCCTCGATGAAATCCAGCAGGAATTGAGCGCGCCGCTGGTGGCTGCGCGATGTCACGAGTTGTACCTCCGTGGCGCCGCGCTGCTGCGCGGACTTGATGTCCGCGATCAGCGCCAGCAGCGCGTCGAGCGCAACGTTGCGCACCTGGTGGGTCCGGTCCTGGATCAGCTGCACCCGCGAACGCAGTTCCTCTTCGGGCCAGCGGTGGCACACCTGGCACGCCTTGTTGACGTTCAGCAGAGGGCTCTGCACGTGGTGATCGGTGATCTTCATCGCCCCGACACGCTGATACGGCATGTGACAGTCCGCGCACGCCACTCCCGATCGCGCGTGCACGCCCTGGCTCCACATCTCGAACTCGGGATGCTGCGCCTTCAATGCCGGCGCGCCGGTTTCCGCGTGTGTCCAGTCCTTGAAACCGTTCTCTTCGTAGTAGGCGAGGATCTCGTCCGCCTTCAGGCCCTTGTCCCACGGATACGTCAGGCGCTTCTCGGGACCCTTGAAGTAGTACTCGACGTGGCATTGCCCGCACACGTACGAGCGCATCTCCTGGCGCGTCGCGTCCTTGTTGACGTCGTAGCTGCTGATGCCCTGTGCCGCCTTCACCTTCTGAATGCCCTCCAGGAATCCCGGTCTCGTAACGCGCAACTGCATGGTTTTGGGATCGTGGCAGTCGATGCACGCCACCGGATGCGTGACCAGCTTGCGCGCCTCCTGGTACTTCATCTTGTTCATGGCCTCGAAGCCCTTGATCAAGTCGCCGCCGCCAAGCTTGCGGTACGGCCCGTAGACCGACGCATGGCAGTGCATGCAGGTGCCGGGCTGCTGCGTCACGTTCTGGCGTTCGGTGAACGTCTGGTCGTCGAGCATGTAGGCGTGGCCGCGCTCCTCGCGGAAGTCGGTCGCAAAGGCATAGCCGGCCCACATGGTCTTCAGCCGCGGATCTTCCTCGAGGCGTGATTGCGCGACGATCGAGCGCGGATCGGCGGCGGTGGGCGTGCGCGGCACCGCTTCGCTGCCGCCGTATCGCGTCCGCACCTGATCGACGGTTCGCTTGTATCCGTCGAACTGCAGCGGGAAGTTCTGTCCCCACACCTCCGGATCGGTCGTGTCCTCGGTCAGCTCGACCACGCGATGAAACGGGTCACGCGCTTCCTGCTGCCGCTGGAAGATGTTGACCAGCAGGGCGGTGACGCCGACGGTCGCAATGCCGGCGAAGATGGCGATCAGGATCAGGAAGCGAGGTCCGCGTCGTGGGGTCTCTGCCATGGCTGCTACTCGATGTGGCCAACGTCGTTGTGGCACTTGGTGCACGTCAACCCGCCGGCCGGGGCGATCGTGTGCCTGGGATCGATGCTCGAGGTCACGTCAGCGTGGCACTTGCGGCACGCCATCTCGGTGACCTCGTGATTACGCGGCGTGATGCGGATCGGATCGGGATAAGTGCCGGTGGTGAAGTAGAACGAATGCCAGAAGCCGTTTTGCGCCTTCGTCATGTACTTCGGGATGAGTCCCGGCGGCGTGTGGCAGTCGTTGCAAACGGCAACGGAGCGGTGGCTGCCGCGCGTCCACGCGTCGTAATGGCCGCGCATGATGTGGCAGTTCGCGCATGCGGCGGGGTCGTTGGTGACGTACGAGTAGCCGCGCGCATACACGAAGGTGTACACCCCGATGCCGGCGACGATGCCGATCGCAACCACGACGGTAAGCAGCAGCCGCTGCGACGTCACTCGCCAAGCCTACATCTAATACTCGTAGCGAATAGTCGAGATTCGACCGCGCCAGTACGGCTCGCGCGCGCCGCCGTTCACCCAGGCCACTTCGCACCGTGTCGGAATGACCATGCCGCCGTGCTCGGCGGGCTCGCCGCAGGCAATCTCCCAGCGCTGCATGACGTATGAGCCGCCGACTTCCTTGAAACGATCGCCGCTGATCGCCCGCACCATGCCGGTGTCGTCGAATTCGAACAGCAGCGAGACGGTGTTGCCGCCATCGTGCAACGTGGCCACAGCCGATCGATCGTCTCGAGGTTGCCATGTGACAGCCGCGGAAGGCAGCAGCGCGGTGGGAATCCACACCGTCTCGCCCAGAAAGCGCTGGAGCGCGCCGAGGTTCAACTCGTGCAGGCCGGACTGATCGACAAGACTCCAGACTCCATACAGCGACGCGCGCATCGCGGCGCGACCGTCCACATAGGAATCGCGGACGAGCGCCGGCATCAACGGCGCCATGGTGATGTTCGCGTCCCAGACGAACGCCGGCGGCGACGCCCGGAAATGCTGAGTCGCGCGCAACGGTCGCCAGCCGCCGTTGATGAAGAACTCCGCGTCCTGCATCGTCACCGCGGTACGGACCAGGGGCTGCCCGTCCTTGAGCACCTTGCGGAAATAACGCTGCACCGGCGGCGGCAGATCAACGAGCGCCGACTCCCGGTACGTGCCTGCGGCACCAGCGTGGTGAAGCTGCGCCGTGACCTCCGCCGTCTGGCGCTTCCAGCGCCACATCCCAGAGAGGCCGGCGGCAACCGCGATGCCGACGATCGCCGCAACGATTGCGAGGACAAGCTTCATGTCAGTTCACGTCGACCGTGAAGGTTGCGGCGATGGCGGCCACCGCGCCGAGCGCCACGATCCACCCGATCACGCATACCGCGATCGCGCGCGCAGTGCTGCGATAGTCGAGCGCCTGGCGAAGGCCGAGCACCGCGGCGGCAATCATCCACAGTGACACCAGCACCAGAATGAACAGTGCCGCCGCCCGCATCGATGCGAATACGAGGAAGATCGCCGGCGCGGCCGCGAAACCAAGCGTCCGCAGCAACTCGGTGAGGTTGCTCTTGGTCTGCGGCTCGGCAAAGACGATGGTGCCGAGCGCCGCGATCACCGTCACCCACACGAGCCACGCGCCCAAGACGAGAACGATTCCCGCGACGAAGGACGCCGGTTGCGCCGCGCCCAGCCCGGCCGCCGCAACCCCTCCAGCTGCGCACGCGAGCATCACGACGATCATCGATTGCACGGCGGCATCGCGATGCGCCTCGATGTCTTCAAAGGCTCCGGCATCGAGCATCAGTGCGCCGACGAAGCGGCGAAAGAAGATGGTCATGCCAGGAGAGGAGCATCCGTTGTGCCACCGCGGCGGCGTCGTTTGCGAGGCATTTCCCGCTGCGCCGCCGCTCCTGCCGCGAACTATTCCCCAGCCTGCGGGATAGTCCTCACATCGCGCACGTTGCGTAAGCCCTCCCTAGAGGTCGTGCATGACGCGCGGAGGAAATGCCGCGCGCAGCGCATTGACGACGGCGAGGACGTCGATCACTTCCTGCGCAATGGCGCCATTCACCGGGCTGAGATAGCCCGCGGCCGCGACCGTCATGCCGATCATGCTGAGCGCCATCCCCCCGACCGCGCTTTGCAGCGCGATGCGGCGCATGCGGCGGCTGATGTGCATGAATTCGTCGACGCGCGCGAGCGCATTGTCCATGATCACCACGCCTGCCGCTTCGGCCGTGACCTCGATGTTCCGCCCGATTGCAATGCCGACCGTCGCCGCCATCATGGCCGGCGCATCGTTAATCCCGTCACCGACGTAGAGCGTCCTGGCGGTGGCCGATTCACGGCGGACGATGGCGAGCTTCTGCTCGGGAGTCTTCTCGGCGTGTATCTCGGTGATGCCGACCTGGGTGGCGAGATAACTCACTTCCGACAGGCGATCGCCAGACACGATCATCACCTTGTCGAAGTGGTGCTTGGGCATCAGATGCCGTACGAACCCTTGGCTCTCCGCCCGAGGCGCGTCACGGAACCGCAGCGTCGCCGCATACCGACCGTCAATCGCGACGACGCATTCGAGGCCACCGCCTACTGGTGGAATGTCGCTGGTTCCTGCGATCGCGTGCGCTCCCACCTGCCCGCGACTGGTGATCAGCACCTGGTGGCCGGACACCGTACCGCGTAAACCCTGTCCGGGTGGCTCGCTCACCTCAGTGGCCTCCGGGATCGTGACCGCAGTGTCGGCCGCGGCGGCGAGGACGGCGTGGGCGAGGGGATGCTTCGAGTAACGCTCCAGTCCGGCGACGAGCGCGAGCACGTCGCGCGGGTTGAATCCGGGCGCGCCGATGTGCTCGGTCAGTGCCGGTTCGCCGTAGGTGAGCGTGCCGGTCTTGTCGAAGATCGCCGTGCGGCACCCGGTGATCTGTTCGAGCACGACCGGGCTCTTGACGATGATGGCGCGGCTGGCGCACAGCGAGATTGAACCGATGATCGAGATGGGTATCGCCAGCAGCAGCGGGCAGGGCGTGGCGATGACGAGCACGGCCAGGAACCTGTTCGCCTCGCCACTCACGGCCCACGCCGCCAGGGCCACGCCGAGCGCCACCGGCGTGT
Organism: Vicinamibacterales bacterium; assembly: GCA_035553795.1. Lineage (GTDB taxonomy): Bacteria > Acidobacteriota > Vicinamibacteria > Vicinamibacterales > UBA2999 > 12-FULL-67-14b. The sequence goes on along the minus strand of DATMJU010000540.1, from coordinate 9,036 downwards.
AGATTGCGCCGAGCTGATCGCCGAGCCGTCGCAACCGCGGCCGGGTTGCCTCCGACTCCCGCATCACGTTCATGATCTTCGCGTAGCGTGAATCGGACGCGCGCGCCGTGGTGCGGATGGTCAATGCCGACTCGCCGTTGACGGCGCCCGAGATGACCGTGGCGCCGCGCGTCTTGGCGATCTTGAACGGCTCTCCAGTGAGATAAGACTCGTCCATCACGCCGCGACCGTCGATGACGACGCCATCGGCCGGGCAGGTTTCATGCGGAAAGATCACCAGCGTGTCGCCGACCGCAATCTCGTCGAGCGGGACGTCGGTAAGATCCGCGGCGCCTTGCCGATGCGCCACGGAGGGCAGGCGCCTGGCGAGCGCCGCCAGCACCGAAGACGCGTTGCGCAGCGCGTATCGCTCGAGCGCTTCACCGCCCGAGAGCATCAACACGATGATCGAGCCGGCCAGGTACTCGCCGAGGATCACGGACGTCACGATGGACAATCCGCCCAGCAGATCGGAGCCGAATTCGCGCTTGAGCAGCTTGCGGAGAAGATCCACGACCAGTGGAAGGCCGCCGAGCGCGAGCGTGGCGAGCAGTGGCGACAGGTAGATCTCTGGAGTCGTCCGAAGGCCGTAACGGAGCAGCAGGTGGAGCAGAATCGCGGCAACGGACAGGACGGCGATCAGCGTGGTCTTCATGAAGGCTCACCATCTGTCGCCGGGCCGCCCGAGTATGGGCAGGCGAGCCGCGTCAGTATCCGGGGTGGATCATGTGGTACCGGCCGTGGCCGTCGATTTCGAGAAACTGCGCATCGACGAGCGAAGCGAGCAACGACTGGCACGTCGGCCGATCCAGGTCCCACAATCGCATTGCCTGTTCGAGCGTCAATCGCATGCCCGGCATTTCGCGGTATTCACCGCGGGCCCTGGCCAGCAAGCGCTCTTCCTTGCCGGCGCGGTAGAGCACCACGGTGCACGGGTCATGCGTCGTGCGATTCATCGCTTCTTCACTCGTCGAGCGCATCGTCGTCACCTCGTCGTCAGCAGCTGGGGCTGTTGCCGTACGTTCGAGCATTCATCGTGCCACCACGTTGACCGCGGAATTGCGCGACGGGACGGCCGCGATGGCCGTTCGTGCCGAGCCGGATCGCGGAAGAATTCACCGCGCCGGGAAAAATTCCGCGGGTCCCGCTCGCCGCTGCCGATGCTATTGCCGGAGCGGGATGCGAATCACCCGTCCGCGCGACCGGCAAACCGATTGCACTGGAGTCCGGCGGAGGCCGCGATGAGAGTCTACGAAGTGATGAGCAAGGCCGTTGAAACCGTGAAGCCGACCGTGCACGCGACGGAGGCGAAGACCCGCATGCGCCAGAAGAAGATTCATCACCTCGTGGTGACCCAGGGTTCAGAGCTGCAGGGCATCGTCTCCGACCGCGACCTCGGCGGGCCGAAACTGCCGCGGGTGCTGGGCAAGTGGACCGTCGGCGACCTGATGACGTCGCCCGTGATCACCGTGACCACGCGCACGCCGGTGCGGCGCGCGGCCGCGCTGATGAAGGGGCGCGCGATTGGATCGCTGGTCGTCACCTCCGCCAACGGCAAGGTTGCCGGCATCGTGACGGTCTCCGACCTGCTGGAGCAACTGGCCAAGACACCGGAACGCAAATCGAATCGCGACAAGCGCCGCGCCGCGGCGGCAGACGAGTCATGGGACGAATGACGAGGGCGGTCCCAAGAAGTAGACTGAGTCGGTGAGTCAGCATCCGGACGAGTCCCAATCCGCCGATGCGCTGCGCATGGCCGGCGCGCGCTGGCGCGCGATCATCGACGCCGCCGTCGACGGCATCATCGTCATCAACTCCCGCGGCAGCATCGAGGCGTTCAATGCGGCGGCCGAGCGGATGTTCGGCTACTCGGAGGCCGAGGTGCTCGGAAAGAACGTCAGCCTGCTGATGCCCGAGCCGTACCGCGCCAATCACGACGGCTACATCGACCATCACCTCAAGACCGGCGAGAAGAAAATCATCGGCGTCGGCCGCGCCGTCAACGGCATGCGCCGGGACGGGCAGGTGTTCCCGCTTCACCTGTCCGTCGGCGAGTTCGAGATCGACGGCGAGATGCACTTCACCGGCATCCTGCATGACCTGTCCAAGCGGGCTGAGCTCGAGGAGCGGCTGCGCGAGGCGACCGCGCTGGCGCGGCTGGGCGAGATGGCGGCGGTGATTGCGCACGAAGTGAAGAATCCGCTGGCAGCGGTACGCGGCGCCGTGCAGGTCATCGGCACGCGCCTGCCGCCCCACACCAACGACGCGGCGATCATCACGGAGATTCTTGCCCGCCTCGACGGCCTCAACGACTTGATCCAGGACTTGTTGGTGTTCGCGCGGCCCCCGGCGCCGAAGCCGACCCGGATGGATCTGCGCCGCCTGGCCGAATCGGTTGCGGTGCTGCTCAAGCGCGATCCCGCGTTCCGCGACCTGGACGTCACGATCGACGGCGAGGTGCCGCACGCTCTTGCGGATGCCAACCTCGTCACCGTGGCGCTTCAGAATCTCTTGATCAACGCCGGCCAGGCGCAGCAGGGTCGCGGCACCGTACGCGTCAGCCTGCGGCCCGAGCGCGACCGCCTGTCGATTCAGATTGCCGATGAAGGCCCCGGTATCCCGGCAGAAATTCGCGCCGACCTGTTTCGACCGTTCAAGACCACCAAGGCGCGGGGCACCGGCCTTGGCATGGCGACGGCAAAACGCCTGATCGAGTCGCAGGGCGGCACGATCGCCGTTGAGTGTCCCGCAACTGGTGGCACCATCGTCTCGCTGACGCTGCCGGCTGCCGTCGACCCGCAGGACTAGCGCCGGTCAGGACGGCTTGTGCAGGTCGAACTTCTCGATGCGATACCGGATCTGATCGCGATTGAGTCCCAGCAGCGTGGCGGCCTTCGTCTGATTCCAGCCGCTCCGCTCCAGGGCCTGCACCACGAGTGACCGTTCCAGCGCTTCCAGGTTGATTCCCTCGATCGGCAGGCCCATCCCGGTGGACAGTTCCGCATCGGTTGCGGTCAGCATCGGGAAGTGGCTCTCGTTGAGCTCATTGCCATCGGCCAGCAGCATCGCGCGCTCGACGGCGTTGCGCAGTTCTCGCACGTTACCGCGCCACGGGTACTTCTCGAGGGCGGCCATCGCCGTGGGTGAGACGCCGCGGATCTTCTTGCGGAACTCGCCGTTGAACGTGTCGATGTAGTGCGTGATGAGCGGCACGATGTCGCCCTTGCGCTCGCGCAGCGGCGGCAGCGGTACCGACATCACGTTGAGCCGGTAGAAGAGATCTTCGCGGAAGTGGCCTTTCTTGACTTCCTCCTGGAGCGACCGGTTGGTGGCGGCGACCACACGCACGTCCACCTTGATGTCCTGCGAGCCGCCAACGCGCTTGAACGATTTCTCTTCGAGGAACCTCAGCAGCTTGGCCTGCAGCAGCGGCACCATTTCGCCGATCTCGTCGAGGAACACCGTGCCGCCATCGGCCGACTCGATCAGGCCCCGCTTTTGCCGATCGGCGCCGGTGAACGCGCCGCGCTCGTGCCCGAACAACTCGCTTTCGAGCAGCGTCTCGGGCAGCGCCGAGCAGGTGATGTTCATGAACGGTTTGGACGCCCGGCCGCTGCTGTAGTGCAGCACCTTCGCGGCCAGGTCCTTGCCGGTCCCGCTCTCGCCGGTCAGCAGGACCGTCGAGGCCGGGCTCGCCGCGATCCTCTCGAGCAGGGCGCGCACCGACTTCATGCTCGCGCTCTCCCCGACGACGCTGGAGGGGCCGTAGGGCTGCGCCTGGCGCGCGCGCAACACGCGCACCTCGCGGCGGAGCTGCGTCGTCTCGAGCGCTTTCTCGACCAGCAACATCACTTCATCGAGATCGAACGGCTTGTTGGCGTAATGGAAGGCGCCGCTCTTCATCGCCTCGACGGCGATGCCGACCTCGGTGTTGGCGGTCAGCATGATGACCAGCGTGTCTGGATCGGTTTCCTTGATCTGCTTCAGGACGGCCAACCCGTTGGCGTCGGGAAGCGCGAAATCAAGGAGCACCAGATCGGCGCCGTCGCGATGTTGGGCGATGGCGTCGTTGGCGGTGCCGGCTTCGATCGTTCGATACCCCTCTTCCTTGAGGCGGTTCACGAGCGACCATCGGATCAATGGCTCATCGTCAACGACGAGTACGGTGGCGTTTGGCATCTACCTGGTTTCCGTGTTGGTCCCGAGCACAAGGCGCCCGAGCGCGTCCAGTTCGAAGGGCTTGTGAATAACCGACGCGCCGAGTGCTTCAGCGTCCTTGATGATATCCGCGCTCCCGAGGGCGGTCATCAGAACCAGGGTCGCCCCCGGCAACGTCCTGCGAAGGGTTGAAAGCAACGTCAGATCGTTCATATCGGGCAACCGCAGATCCAGAACCACGACGTCGAACGGCCGGGCGGTGCCGCTCGTCGCACGAACCGCCGCCGCGGCATCGGCCGCCTGCTCCACCTCGCATCCGAGGTCCGACAGGGTCTCCGAGACGGACCAACGAATCAGGGGTTCATCGTCGACGACGAGCACGCGGCGTGGGGAATAATCCGCGCCTTCTGAAAAATTTCCCACTGGCGCCGGGCGCGTGGACCTGTCTTTTTCGGGCGAATTCGCGTCAACGGCACAAACTACGGGCTTCACACCATCCTGAGCACCAAGAATCGCGCCAAGTGGCCACGGCACGGCTTGTGCTCATGCCACTTTTGCCGGGCTCATCCGGCAGACCAGAGAGGACGTCATGGTGTTGATCAAGAACATTCTGGTGGCGACTGATTTCAGCGAGCCATCAGGCGTGGCGTTGGCCTACGGCCGCGACCTCGCCCGCAACTACAACGCGAAGCTCCACGTCGTGCATGTCGTCGAGGACGTGCTGCTGCGCTATTCACCCGAGGTGGGATTCGTTGGCGGCGATCTCCAGCGCGATCTCGACGCGCTCGCCACCCGCGAACTCAACAAGCTGGTCACCGATGAAGATCGCAAACAACTCAATGCGGTGGCGGTCATCGAGCGCGGCGTGAATGCGGCCGACACGATCGTCAAGTACGCGAAGGCGAATGCCATTGACCTGATCGTCACCGGCACGCATGGCCGCGGGGCGGTCAAGCACTTCTTCATGGGCAGCGTCGCCGAACGCGTGGTCCGCACCGCGCCGTGCCCGACACTCACGGTTCACACACACGAGCGCGACTTCATCGTGCCCGACGCGCTCACCCTTGCCGCGTCGGTGTAGTCAGTGTGGTTGGGTGCGCGTTCGCGCTTACGCGGACGCGCACGTCGAGCGCGGACACTCCCTCTTCGAGTATCGCCAGCGGATTGACGTCGAGTTCCTGAATCTCCGGGCAGATGCCCACCAGCGCGGAGATGCGCAGGATCGATTCCTGGAAGGCTGCTTCGTCAGCCGGTGCGCTGCCGCGGTATCCGCGTAACAGCCGCGCACCCTTGAGTCCGTGCACCATCTCGGCCGCGTCCTGGTCCGTCACGGGATGCAGCCGGCAAGCTGAATCGTCCAGCAGTTCGATCATCACGCCGCCGCTGCCGCAGACGATGACGTGTCCGAACGTCGGGTCATTGATTGCGCCAAGCATCATCTCGACGCCGCCGGATACCATGCGCTGCACGAGCAGGCCCTCGACCTTGTCGCCGAGCGCTTTCGTCAACGCGGTGGCGGCCATGCGCACTGCCATGCGGTTGGCGAGATTGAGGTGCAGTGCCTTGTACTCAGTCTTGTGGAGGATTGAGCGCCCAACCGCCTTCAACGCCACCGGGTAACCAAGCCGTTCGGCCATCTCGACGGCGTCGTCCACTGATGTCGCCACGTTCGACCGCGGAGTGGAGATGCCGGCTGCGGCGAGCAGCGCATTGGCCTCGATGGCAGTCAACCAGCCACCGCCCCGTTCCAGCGCGCGTTCCACTACGAGCCGGGCCAGGGCAGGTTGCACGCCCGTCATGAACGGAACGACACCGGCCTCCTTTCGCCGCCACTCGCCGTACGAGGCGACGCGACTCATCGCAATGGCGGCCGGTTCTGGGAACGCGAAGCACGGAATGCTCTCGAGGGCGGCCGGGGCGTCCTCGGTCCGCATGAAGATACCCGCAAGCGGCTTGCCTGGCACGCGACCGGCGGCTCGGGCAATCGCCGCCGCCACTTCGTCCGCGTCGGTGACGAGAGGGGGAATGAAGATCACGAGCGCGCTGTCGACGTTCGGGTCTGCGAGCACCAGGTCCAGCGCCGCTTCGTAATGTGCCGGCGAGGCCGCCGCCAGCATATCGACCGGATTGTTCACCGCGGCCGCGGGCGGAAGCAGCCGGCGCAGCGCGTCCCTCGTCGTTGCCGTGAGTTCCGCGACCTCGAGGCCATGCGACTGGCAGGCGTCGGCGGCCAGGATGCCAGGGCCACCGGCGTTGGTCACGATCGCCACCCGGCGGCCGGCAGGTATCGGCTGCCGCGACAGTATCGATGCCACGTCGAACAGCTCCGTGACCGTGTCGGTCCGGATCACGCCCGACTGGTGAAACAGCGCGTCGACGAACTTGTCGGACGATGCGAGCGCTCCGGTGTGCGACGCCGCCGCTTTTGCGCCAACAGCCGAACGCCCGGATTTGAGCGCGACGATCGGCTTGGTGCGGCTGATGCGGCGCGCGAGCCGCGAGAACTTGGCCGGGTTACCGAAGCTCTCGAGATAGAGCAGGATCACCGATGTGCTCGGGTCTGTCTCCCAGTACTCGAGCAGGTCGTTGCCTGACACGTCCGCCTTGTTGCCGACCGACACGAAACTCGAGATGCCAATCTTCAGCTTCTTCGCATGGTCGAGTATCGCGAGACCGAGCGCGCCGCTTTGCGTGGACATCGCGACATTGCCGGGCGGCGGGTAGAACGGCGAGAAGGTTGCATTCAGCATCACTTCCGGGTCGGTGTTGAGCAGCCCCATGCAGTTGGGGCCGACCACTCGACAGCCGGCTGCGCGCGCCTTGCTGACCATCGTCCGCTCGCGTTCACGTCCCTCCGCGCTGCACTCGCCGAATCCGGCGGTGATGATGCAGATCGCACGAACGCCTTTCGCAATGCAATCGTCCACGACGCCTTCGACGCCCGCGGCAGGCACCGCGACAATTGCCAGATCCACCGCGAGGGGAATCGCCGTGACGCGCGGATATGCCGGCAGCCCGAGGATGTGACTCGCGGATGGATGGACGGGCACGATGGTGCCCGTGAAGTTCGTTCGCAACAGGTTGTGAAGAATCTCTGTCCCGATCTTGTTGCGCTCGCGGCTGGCACCGATGACGGCGACGACGCGAGGCCGAAAGAACGCCGCCAGGCCATTCGCCGCGGCAGTCTCCTGCAAGGTGGTGTTCATATCGCCTCGCCGCCGGTGATTGCATAGATTGGGCCGCCCGTTTTCGGCAAGCAGTGTGCGGCCAGCCGTGAGAGAAAACTCCCGGACCTGCGGAATATCCCCAGCGCCAAACCCGCCACGCCGCGAGTACGCAAGGGCACGGCGTTGGAACGATCGTTGCCCTTTCGAACGTCAGCATGGCGACCTGGTGCGTTCACGCGATGGCCGGCGCGCTGGCGGCGCTGCTGGCGATCGCCGATCCGTTTTCATTTCTTGCGCCGCAAGTGGTGTTGACGCCTTCCGAACGACGCCGTCTGCAAGAGGGCGGCAGCGTGGCAAAGACTCTCAGGGCCGGCGAGGGGCAGGTGGCGTCGCTGTCGATCGCGCGGGTCGAGGCCTCACCGGACGCGTTGTTCGGCGCCGTCCGCAACATCGAAGAGCTCAACCGCAGTTCGCTGGTCACTGGCATCAGGCGATTCTCGGAACCGCCCACGATCGGCGACCTCGACGCGTTGCAGCTTGGCCCACGTGACCTGGCTGCCGCAGCGGCATGCCAGCCCGGAGCCTGCTCGTTCAAGCTGACCGCCGAGGAGATCGCCATCCTGCGCCGCGCCGGGTCCGGGGCCAATCGCGACGATGCGTTACAGCGGGCGTTTCGCCAGGTGGTGCTGGCGCGCGTCAACGCCTACCTCGCCAAAGGGCTTCCAGGGTTGGCGCCAACTGCGAACCGCCCGAAGGCCACCTGCTTCAACGACGTCTTCACGCAACTGACCGCAGTGTCGCCCGTGCTGCCTGACGTGCCGTGTGCGTCGGCGTGGCTCCACGAGTTTCCGAACACCAACGAGCGCGTCGAGTCCTTCCTGTACTGGGCGCAGGAAGACTACGGGACCGGCAAGCCGGTCGTGGCAGTGACCCACGTGGGCATCTTTCCGCCCGCGTCTCCAGGCGACCCCGCCATCGTGCTGGGCAAGCAGATCATGGCGACACGTTACATGACCGGTGGTGTGTCGCTGATGGCGCTGACGGCTGCGGATGCCGGCGGCGTTCGCTACCTGGTCTATCTCAATCGAACCGGTCTCGATTCGCTCGGTGGCTTCTTTGGACCACTCAAGCGCGCGGCGATCGAATCCCGGTTGAGGCGCGCGTTGCCGGACATCCTCGAGCGCCTGCGCGGGCGTCTCGAACGCCAGCCGGTTGCCGCGCGCTGAAGGGAACGAACGATGGCCCGCATCCTTGTTCTGTATGGCACGACCCACGGGCACTCGGAGATGATCGCCACGGCAATCGGCAACGCGCTCATCGCGCGCGGCTGCGACGCCGACACCATCCAGGCCGGAACGATCGATCCGCGCCCTGAAGACTACGACGGCATCATCGTGGCCGCATCCGTGCACGCCGGTCGCTACCAGCAGACCGTCGGCCAGTGGCTGCGCTCGCATATCGAGGCCCTCCGCTCGAAGCCGACGGCATTTCTCTCAGTCTGCCTGGGCGTGCTGCAAAACGATCCAAAGGTGCGCGCCGATCTCGATGCGATCGTGCGCGCGTTTCTCGATCCGCTCGGGTGGCAGCCGACGATCGTCAAGCCGGTCGCCGGCGCGTTGCTCTATACAAAGTACAACTTCCTGGTGCGCTGGATGATGAAGCGCATCGCGGC
>DATMJU010000539.1:0-3849 GCA_035553795.1 Vicinamibacterales bacterium | reverse complement strand
CCTGTCGTATCTCGGCGACGCGGTTATTGGCGAGAAATCCAACGTGGGCGCAGGCACCATCACCTGCAACTACGACGGTGAGAAGAAGCACCAGACCACGATCGGCGCCGGCGTGTTCGTCGGCAGCAACAGCACCCTGGTCGCGCCGGTGACGCTCGCTGATGGCTCATACATTGCAGCGGGATCGGCCGTCACCGCGGATGTGCCCGCTGGGGCGCTCGGCATCGGCCGCTCGCGCCAGGAGAACAAGGACGGCTGGGTCGCTAAACGGCAGGCTGCGAAGGGCAAGTCCTAAACTGGCAACTGTTAACTGTTAACTGGTAACTCCTTATGTGCGGCATCGTTGGATACATCGGACCGAAACCCGTCGTGCCTGTCCTTCTCGATGGGCTGCGGCGCCTCGAGTACCGCGGCTATGACTCCGCCGGCGTCGCCGTGGTGCAGAGCGGCGCCATCGAAGTGCGGCGCAGCGCCGGCAAACTGATCAACCTCGAAAACGCCATCCAGGGCAAACCGCTCGCCGGCGTCTACGGGCTCGGTCATACGCGCTGGGCCACGCACGGGCGTCCCACCGAAGAGAACGCGCACCCGCATCGCTCCGCCAACGGCCGCATTGTGGTCGTGCACAACGGCATCATCGAGAACTACCTCGAGATCAAGCGCGAGCTGATCGCCGAAGGACACAAGTTTGAATCCGAGACCGACACCGAAGTCGTGGCCCACCTGGTCGAGAAAGAATGGAAGGGCGACGGCCTCGAGAACGCCGTGCTGCGCGCGATGAAGCGCGTGCGAGGCCTGTTCGCGCTCGTGCTGCTTTCAGCCGACGATCCGGAAAAGCTGGTGACGGTCCGCAACGGTCCGCCAATCGTCGTCGGCATCGGCGACGGGGAGTACTTCGTCGCGTCGGACGTGCCCGCCATCCTCAGCCACACACGCGACGTGGTATTCCTCGACGATCGCGAGATGGCCGTCATCACTGCGAAGGGAGTGACCTTCTGCAGCCTCGACGGCGTGGCGGTCACGCGCAAGCCGACGCGCGTCACCTGGGATCCGATCTCCGCTGAAAAGGCCGGCTACAAGCACTTCATGCTCAAGGAAATCTTTGAGCAGCCGTCCGCCGTTCGAGAGACGGTGCTTGGCCGCGCCTCGCTCGAAACCGGCCAGGTGCACCTGAACGAGATGTCGATCTCGGACGCAGACCTCGCCGCCGTCGACAAGATCACGCTGCTGGCCTGCGGCACTTCCTGGCACGCGGCCCTCGTCGGCAAGTTCATGATCGAGGAGCTCGCCAAGCTCTCCGTCGAGGTCGACTACGGATCCGAGTACCGCTATCGCGATCCGATCATCGACAAGAAATCGCTGGCCGTGGCGATCACGCAGTCCGGCGAAACCGCGGACACGCTCGCGGCGATGCGCGAAGCCAAGGGCAAGGGCGCCCGCAGCCTGTCAATCTGCAACGTCGTTGGCAGCATGGCGACGCGCGAAGCCGAAGGCACCATCTACACGCACGCGGGGCCTGAGATTGGCGTGGCCTCGACGAAAGCCTTCACCACGCAGTTGGTGGCGTTGTACCTGTTCGCGCTCAAACTATCGGAGGTGCGCAATACGCTGACCGCCGCCGAGCGCTGCGAACACATCAAGGCGCTGATGGGCCTGCCGCAGGTCCTCGAAGACACCCTCAAGACCGCCAAGTCGATGGAGGAGATCGCCGCGAAGTTCTACAACCGTTCGGATTTCCTGTATCTCGGCCGCGGCATCAACTATCCAATCGCGCTCGAAGGCGCGCTGAAGTTGAAGGAGATCTCGTACATCCACGCCGAAGGCTACCCCGCCGGCGAGATGAAGCACGGTCCCATCGCCCTCATCGACGAACAAATGCCCGTCGTGGCGATTGCCACGCACGACCACGTGTTCGAGAAGATGCAGGGGAACATCCAGGAAGCGAAGGCGCGCGGCGGCTCGATCATCGCGATCACGACGGCCGGGGATACGACGCTGAAGGACTTACTCGACGATGGCGACAGCTTGGTTGCAGTTCCTGCCACTCATCGTCTGTTGATGCCAGTGGTCATTTCTCTGCCGTTGCAACTTTTGTCGTACTACATTGCCGTTCGTCGCGGCTGTGATGTCGATCAACCGCGTAACCTGGCGAAGTCAGTCACTGTAGAATAGGAAGGTTGGACCTTCTTTCCTCACTGAATCCTGCACAGCAAGAAGCTGTTCGACAGACCGACGGCCCGCTATTGATCCTGGCGGGCGCCGGATCGGGCAAGACGCGCGTCATCGCGCACCGCATTGCGTATCTCGTCTCCGAGAAGATCGCCTATCCCGATCAGATCATGGCGGTCACCTTTACCAACAAGGCCGCCCAGGAAATGCGCGAGCGCGTCGAGAAGCTGCTCGACGCGGATTGCCGCGCGATGTGGATCTCGACCTTCCACGCGCTGTGTGCGCGCCTGTTGCGGCGCGAGGCTCACAACATCGGCCTGAGCCGCGATTTCACCATTTACGATTCCGCCGACCAGCAGGCGGTCATCAAGCAGTTGCTCAAGGACCTGCACCTGGGTGATGAGCAATATCAGCCGAGGATGGTGCTTGGCCGCATCAGCGCCGCCAAGAACAGGATGGAGGGGCCGGAGAGTTTCGAGAACACCTGGAACGCCCGCGACAAGGAGATCGGCAAGCTCTACGCGGGTTACATGAAGGCGCTCAAGGACGCGAGCGCCCTGGACTTCGACGACCTGCTCCTTGCCACCGTCGAACTGTTCGACAAGAATCCCTCGGTCCGCGAGCGTTACGCCCACCGGTTCAAGTACGTGATGGTGGACGAGTATCAGGACACGAATCGTCCGCAGTACCTGCTGGTGACGCAGATTGCCGGCAAGCACCGCAACCTGGCGGTGGTTGGCGATCCCGACCAGTCCATCTACAAGTGGCGCGGCGCCGATCTGCGCAACATCATGGACTTTGAGTCGGATTTCTCCGACGCGCAGATCGTGAAGCTCGAGCAGAACTATCGCTCGACTGAGGTGATTCTCGATGCGGCGTCCGCCGTCATTGCGAACAATCGCAACCGCAAGAAGAAGGCACTGTGGACGGACATCAAGGGCGGCGCCAAGATCAAGTTGTTCCGTGGCTCCGACGAGCTCGAGGAAGCGGAATACATCACCCGCATTGTCCGCAAGCAGCTCCAGGACGACTACAAGGCGCTCACCGCGGTGCTGTACCGCACCAACGCCCAGTCGCGAGCGGTTGAAGACTCGCTGCGCGCCGCCGGCATTCCCTACATCATTCTGGGCGGAGTCGGGTTCTACGAGCGCAAGGAAGTCAAGGATGCGCTGTCCTACCTCAAGCTGATTCTCAACCCGCATGACGATGTGGCAATGCGGCGCGTGATTAATGTGCCCGCGCGCGGCATTGGCAAGGGTGTGATCGACGCGCTCGAGGCCGTGGACGTTTCGGAGGTTGACACCAACCTTCAGCCGTTGTTTGCGGGCTTGTCGCCGACGGTGGCGCAGAACTCGTTGTGGACGAAGCTGGTCACCGCGGTGGATGGCCGGCGTTTAAGTCCGCGCCAGGTCGCCTCGCTTGGTGCCTTCAGGGATCTGATCACTACGCTGGCAGACGTCGCTCGACGCGAGTCAGTGTCGGTCCTGCTCGGCAAGGTCCTCGACCAGTCCGGTTACCTGCGCGACCTCCGGGAAGACAAGAGCGAGGAGTCCGAGGCGCGCATCGAGAACTTGATGGAACTCGTCTCGGCCGCCAACGAATACGAGTCGCGCGAAGCCGAGCCGTCGCTGGGCGGCTTCGTCGATCGCCTCGCATTGCTGTCGGACGTTGATAAGGATC
>DATMJU010000538.1:0-2981 GCA_035553795.1 Vicinamibacterales bacterium | reverse complement strand
GGGCGGGATTGCCGGCATCGTGATCGGCGCGGCAGTGTCGGTCGGCATCTCCGCGTACGCCGGCTGGTCAACCCATGTATCGATGACGGCCGTGCTGCTGGGCTTCGTCGTGTCGTTTCTGGTGGGACTGGTGTTCGGTCTGTATCCGGCGATGAAGGCCGCCGCGCTGCAGCCGGTTGATGCGATGCGGTACGAATAGATAGCCAGGCAACCAGGTCATCAGGCGCTCAGGCTGGCGACCCGAAAGCCGGCCGCTTCGAGTCCTGCCCTCACCGCGCGAGCGTGCTCTGCGGCGCCTGGTGTGTCGCCGTGCAGGCAGATCGTGTCGGCTTGCAGCTTGATCGTCGATCCATCGACCGCGACAACGGTCTTCTCTCGCACCATCTCGATCGCGCGCTCCACCACTGCGGGCGTATCGTGAATCACGCTGCCGGCTTTGCTGCGCGCGGTCAACGAGCCATCCGGATCGTAGGCACGATCCGCGAATACTTCCGCCGCGACTTTGAGGCCAGCGGCCTCGCCGGCGCGCAGCAGTTCAGAGTTCGGCAGGCCGAAGAGAATCAGCGATCGATCGAAGCCGGCCACTGCCCTCGCAACAGCATCGGCGAGCGCGCGATCCTTGCACGCCATGTTGTAGAGCGCGCCGTGGGCCTTCACGTGTTGCAGGCGCATCCCCTCTGCCGCGGCCATCCCCGCAAGCGCCGCGACCTGGTACAGCACGAAGTCTTCCACCTCAGCCGGTGACGCTTTCATCTCACGGCGGCCAAACCCCACAAGGTCCGGAAATCCGGGGTGGGCGCCTACCGCGACTCCCTTTTCACGGGCCAGTTTGAGGGTCGCGCGCATCGTCCCCGGGTCGCCCGCGTGGAAGCCACACGCCACATTTGCCGAGGAAATACTGGCCATCAGCGCCGCGTCCTGGCCCATCGGCCAGGGGCCGAATGACTCGCCCAAATCGGAATTGAGATCAATTCTCATTTTGTACTTGACCGACCATTTTAGTCGGCAATAAGCTGGTCCGGAAGTTGAGACGTGGTCTCAAGATGATGATGAAGACGTTCCGAAGCGTTCTGTTCTGGATGCATCTCGCCTGCGGCGCCGCCGCTGGGGTCGTGATCCTGATCATGTGCGTGACCGGCGTGGCCCTGACCTACGAGAAGCAGATGCTCGAGTGGGCCGACCGCCGCGCCTGGACGGCGCCGTCCCCGTCTGACGCGCGCCCACTTTCGCCAGAGACGCTGCTGGCGCGAGTGCAAGCCGCGCAGCCGGGGACGGCCCCGATCAGCGTCACGCTCCGCGCCGACCGTGAAGCCCCGGCCACCGTCGTCCTTGAAGGCAATTCTTCACTCCTCGTCGATCCTTACACGGGCCGCATCATCGGCCCGCCGCCGGCCGGCCTGCGCGCGTTCTTCAGGACCATGACGACGTGGCATCGCTACGTCGCGATGACGGGTGACAGCCGTGCCACCGGCAAGGCGATCACCGGCGCCTCCAATCTTGCGTTCCTGTTCATTGTCATCAGCGGCATGTATCTGTGGCTGCCGAAGATCTGGTCCTGGATCCAGTTCAAGAACGTGTTGTGGTTCCGCGGCGGCCTGTCCACGAAGGCCCGCGACTTCAACTGGCACAACGTCATAGGCATCTGGTCCGCCGTTCCGCTGGCGATCGTGATTGCGGGCGCGGTCCCGATTTCGTATCCCTGGGCCAGCAATCTCGTGTATCGCCTCGCCGGTGACACGCCCCCGCCGCCGGCGGCCGCTCCGCAACCGCGGGCACCGGAGCGCGGCGCGCAGACGTTTGTCGCCAATGGACTGGATGGCGCGTGGTTGACGGCGCAGTCGCAGATTCCTGCCTGGCGCACCATGACGACCCGGCTCGCGACGTCCAACAGCGCTCCCGTGGTGATCACCGTTGACGAAGGTTACGGCGGCCAGCCGCAGAAGCGCACCACGTTGACGCTCGATCGCGCGAGCGCGACGGTCACCAGGGACGAAACGTTCGCGAGCCTGAGCCCCGGCCGCCGCGCGCGCTCATGGTTACGGTTTGCGCATACCGGTGAGATCTACGGCCTGGCCGGGCAGACCATCGCCGGGCTCGTCACCGCGGGTGGCGCGGTCCTGGTTTACACCGGACTTGCTCTCGCGCTGCGCCGGCTCGCCGCATGGGTGGAGCGGCGGCGCAAGAATGACGGCCGCGCCGAGCAGCAGCGCGCCGCCTAGCAGTCCACGTCAGGTACTACCGCAACACAGCGTCAGAAGGGTTTCAGTCGTCATGTTCGTCCGTTTGCAGTTGTCCGTGTTCGCGTTTGTTCTCTTCGCAGTATCCACACCGCTCTTTGCCCAGTCGACATTACAAGGCGTCGTTCGCGATGGCAGCGGCGCAGTCGTGCCCGGCAGCACTATCGTCGTTCGCCAGGACCGCGCCGCTTTCGAGCGGGTGGCCGAGAGCGGCCGCGACGGTACTTTTGCCGTCGCGCCGATTGCTGACGGCGAATACACCATCGAAGTCATCGCCGCCGGCTTCGCCGTTGGCAACGCGACGGTGCGCGCGCCAATGGCCCGGCCGATCGAGGTGACGCTGACACCGGCAGCGGTGCTTGAAGCCGTGCAGGTGGTATCCGCCTCCCGCCAGCAGGAACTGCGCGCCTCGCTCAACACCAACGTCAACGTCGTATCCCGCCGCCAGATCGAAGAGAGCGGGTCGCAAACGGTGGCGGAACTGCTGCGGGAGGTGCCCGGCGTGATGTCGCGACGCGGCTCGGAGGGCGCCGGCGCCGGCGGCGAGCAGATCCAAGGCATCGATTCGCGCCAGGTGCTGGTCCTTCTCGACGGCCAGCCGTTGCTCGGCGCGCGAGGTATCAAGCGCGGCGTGATCAATCTCGATCGCCAGTCGGCCGGACGGCTCGAGCAGGTCGAAATCGTCAAGGGCGCGGCGTCCGCGCTCTACGGATCGGATGCGATTGGGGGCGTGATCAACCTGAT
>DATMJU010000537.1:0-5154 GCA_035553795.1 Vicinamibacterales bacterium | reverse complement strand
GCGGTGGGCTGCTGGCTCCTTGAACACTCTACGCTACGACGATCAACTATAAGGAGGACGATATTATCCTGTAGCTTTGAGACCAACGTTCAGCCTCCACATGCTCATAAGCATAAATTAGGGGGGCACAAAACTATAAATAGGAGGGGAAGATGAGGCTAACGCATTGGCGAGGCAGAGAACTGGCCAATCCGAGATTAGACGCGCGACTTGGCATAATCAAAATGGGAGGATGTGGCATGCACACCTTTAAAAGAATTCTTCTGGCGACCTGCGCATTCGGCGCGGCCGTCCCGGCATTCGCGCAGGACGCAGCGCAGGCAGGCGCGCAGGACGCCGCCAGCTCCGGCGGCCTTGAGGAAATCATCGTCACTGCGCGCAAGCGCGAGGAATCGGTACAGACCGTACCGGTTGCCGTGACCGCGATTTCGGAAAAGACCATCCAGCAGCGCGACATCACCTCGATCGAGAAGATCGCCGCCGCCACGCCCAACCTCAGCGTCGGCCGTGCAGGGAGCGGTTCGGGCGCGCAGCTGACCATGCGCGGCATCGGTTCGTCCTCGACCTCGATCGGCATCGAGCAGTCGGTCGCGGTCGTCGTTGACGGTGCCTACTACGGTCAGGGCCGTATCATCCAGGAAGGCTTCTTCGACCTGAAGCGCGTGGAAGTGCTCAAGGGTCCGCAGGCCCTGTTCTTCGGCAAGAACGCCACGGCAGGCGTGATCAGCCTGACCACCAACGATCCCGGCAACGACCGCGAGTTCATCGCCCGCGCCGGCTACGAGTTCCGCTCGCGCCAGTATCAGGGCGAGTTGATCGCCTCGATCCCACTGAGCGACACGCTGGGCGTACGCTTCGCCGCACGCGGCTCGATCATGGACGGCGGGTATTACCGCAACGTCTCGGTGGATCGGACCTACACCACGGTAGACATCCGCAACCTGCTCACCGGCGGTAGCGGCAACCCGCTCGTTTCGGTGGCCAAGCCCGCGGCATCGCGCGCACCCGGCGAGGACGAGTTCCTCGGCCGTGTCACGCTGAAGTACACGCCGACCGACCGTCTGACCATGACGCTCAAGGGTTCGTACAACTACAACCAGGTCAACAACTCCTCCTGGAACTACGTGGCCTACAACTGTGGCCTTGCCACCGGCGTCAGCCAGCTGGCCGGCTATCGCTGCGGCACGGATTTCGTGACGCATCAGAACAACATGCCCGCCGACATCGCGGCGAACTTCCCCTTCGCCAAGGACAACGGCGAGTTGTACAATCGCTATCGCTCTTGGGCGATCAACGGCGCGGTCACCTATGACCTGGGTGACGTGACCATCAGCTCGGTCACCAACTACAACACCAACAACAACCGCTGGGCTTGCGTCTGCGACTTCCAGACGAGCAACAACACCGGCATCTGGGCGACCGAGAACAGCACGTGGAAGGCCTTCAGCCAGGAACTGCGCGCGCAGACCGCATTCGACGGTCCGATCAACCTGATGGTCGGCGGCCTTTACCAGAAGACCAAGCGCGACTTAGAACAGTACGGGATGTACGCGGGGCTGCGTGACGATACTGCATCGGCCGCCAACCGCTTCGTCGCCTATTCGAAGACCAGCTTCACTGATGGCGAGACCGCAGCCCTGTTCGGCCAGGTCACGTGGAAGTTGGTCGATACACTCGAACTGGCGGGCGGCGTGCGCTACACGCATGAAACCAAGGACAGCTTCTTTACCCAGCCCTACAACAACCTTGGCGTTCAGGGCATCTTCCGTGACCAGAACGATGCCGACGGCCTTGGCGAAGTGACCGCCCGCCAAGTGTTCGACGACTGGTCGCCCGAAGTGACGCTGACGTGGAAGCCGCAGGACGGAATCCTGGTCTATGGCGCCTACAAGACGGCCTACAAGTCTGGCGGGTTCTCGAACGGCGGCATCAACTCGAAGTTCTCGTCCGATCCGCTGGCGGACCTGACCTTCAATCCCGAAAAGGCGCGTGGCTTCGAAGCCGGGATCAAGACGACGCTGGCCGACAACCAGCTGCGCCTGAACCTGACCGCGTTCACCTATGCCTACAACGATCTGCAGGTCGACTTCTTCAACTCGACGATCTTCGCCTTCCAGTCGCTGACGGCGGATGCGCGGACCAAGGGCGTCGAGCTCGAGTTTGAATATGCGCCGCGCAGCATCGAAGGTCTGAACCTCCACGGCTCGATCAACTACACGAAGGCGCGCTACACCGACTTCCCGTCGGCACCTTGCTATGCCGGCCAGACCCCGGCACAGGGCTGCACCCTCATCGGCGGCATCTCCGCGCGCCAGAACCTGGACGGGGCACCGCTTTCGGTTGCGCCGGAATGGACCGGTGCGTTCGGCGTCGGCTACGAGACGGCGGCGGGCGAAGGCCTGAAGCTCGGCTTCAACGTCGATACGCGCTACTCGTCGAGCTACCTCGCTTCGGGCTTCGGCAATCCGTTTTCGCGCCAGGGCAAGTACGCCACGCTCGATGCGGGCATCCGTTTCGGAGCCGAGGACGACAACTGGCAGATCGCGGTGATCGGCAAGAACCTGACCAACCGCTTCTTCGTGAGCGGCGTGGTCGACGGTCCGTCGACCGGCGGCGGCACCGGCACGGCCGCAGGCGTGCGCGCAGACCAGTTCGGCTTCGGCAACCTGCCGCGCACCGTGCAGGTTTCGGTGATCAAGCGCTTCTGATCACTTTGGATAATGGAAAGGGGCCTCGTCCGGATGCGGACGGGGCCATCTTCTTTGGCGGCTATAGAAAAGGCGCGGAGAGCATTGCTCCCCGCGCCTTTGCCGTTGTTTCGATCGGCAGCTTTTCAGCAACCCTTGGGCGCGTGCTGGCGGTGGATGTTGCGGAACGAGCGGGTCTTGAACAGCCACTGGCCGTCGATCTTGACGCAGGTGTCCTCATAGACGCCGCGATCGCGCATGGTCGTGCCGTTCTGGTCATAGACCTCGCTGGTGTAGCTGCGCATCGTGGCGGTATCGCCAATCACTTCGATCGAGCCGGGCCAGGCTTCGAACATGATGCCGGGGTAGTTCTTCATCGCCTCGATCCACATCGCCTTGATCGCCGCGCGGCCGCGCGTAGTGCCAAGTTCGGGATAGTCGGGCAGCGACCATTCGGCGTCCTCGGCCCAGGTCGCGGCCCAGTCGTCGGCATCGACGCGGGTGACGGCGTCGGCATAAGTCTCGAGCAGTTCGCGGATGGCGAGACGGTCTTCGGCGGGGCCGGTGAAGGGCATTGTGGTTCTCTCCCAATGGTACGTTGCGGGAGAGAGGCTAACGCAGCGCGGAGACGAGTGAACCTGCGCTTTGAGCGAGTTTGGGCAGCGAGTTCAGATGACGACGGGCAGCTCGTCCATGCCGGGCGCGGCGTCGGGAATGCAGACTTCGATCTGTCCGCCTTCGACCCGCACCGGGAACGTGCGCAGGTCCTTGTAGGCGCCGCCGATGCAGCGGCCCGAGTTCATCTCGAAACGCGCACCATGAAGCGGGCACATCACCGCGCCGCGCCGGATGCGGCCGGTGGAGATCAGCGCGGCCTGATGGGTGCAGCGGTCGTTGACGGCGAACAGGCCTTCGTCGGTCTTTGCCACCAGCACGTGCCAGCCGCCGATCTTCGTGGCGATCTTGCCTTCTGCGGGGAACTCGCTCTCGGAGATCAGGGTATGCCAGGAGTCGGTCAACGTTGGGTCCTCAAGTCATGCGGATCGTGTGGATCGGGTCAGATCCGCGATAATCCTTCGCCGCCTGCGCGACCATCGCATAGAAATCAACCAGCGTTTTTGTGGGGGCGTAGAGTTCGGCGAACAAGCCCATCGTGGCGGTGGTATCGGCAAAGGCGAAGACGAAGCCGTCGTTCATTTCGGCACGCAAGGCACAGGGCGCACCGCGTGCGGCAAACTTCGCGAGTTCGGCGTCCACGTCATCGACGAAGATCGCCACGTGGTGCATGCCCCAGCGGCCGGAGCCTTCAGGGTAAAGGTCGCGGAAGGGCGAGGGGCCGGGATTGTTCTGGGCGACGAACTCCACCATCACCTCGCCCCATTGGCCGTAGGCGGAAGTATGATCCAGTTCGCGCTCGACGCCGCGATGGACGGCGCGGGCGAGCGGGATGTTGTCTGCAACGAAGAACGGCCCCGATCCGAAGGCTTCATGGTGGGCGCGTGCAGCCGCGCGAACGTCCTCGACGAAGAAGGCGACCTGACGGATCGGCAGCCCGCCCGTCATATCGAAGCGCCGCCATCGACGCGGAATTCGGCACCGGTGGCAAAGGCGCTGGCATCGCTGGCAAGGAACACGGCCATGGCGGCGATTTCTTCGGGCTTGCCCAGGCGCTTGACCGGGTGGACGTCGACGAAGCTCTGATAGAGCGCTTCCGGGTTGTCGCTCTGCGCCAGAACCTTGTCGATGATCGGGGTGTGGATTGCGCCGGGGTGGATCGAGTTGCAGCGGATGCCATAGCCCTTTTCGGCAAAGTGCAGCGCGCAGGACTTGGTCATCAGCGTCACCGCCGCCTTGGCCGCGTTGTAGGCAACGAGGTTGGACGAGGCCTTCACGCCCGACAGCGAAGACATGTTGATGATCGAGCCACCGTGGACCTTCATCTTCGGCAGGACGGCCTGCGTGCCCATGAACACGCCGAGCACGTCGATATCGAGTTCGTGGCGGAACTGGTCGAGGGTGATCTCCTCGATCGAGCCGAGCGTGGTGATGCCAGCATTGTTGACCAGCACGTCGATCCGCTCGAACGGCGCGACGGCTTGCGCCCACGATGCCTCCTGCGTGACGTCGAGAGCCACGAACCGCGCTCCGATCTCGGCGGCCAGTGCTTCACCGGCCGCCGCGTCGATGTCGGCGACGATGACTGCGGCGCCTTCGGCCACGTAGGCGCGCGCAATCGCTTCGCCCAGACCCGATGCGCCGCCGGTGACGAAAGCGGTCTTTCCTGCAAGTGCGCCCATCAGATCAGCACCCCCATCAGATCAGCACCCCGGCTCTGTTGCAAAAATCGTGAAGCTTGAGCATGCTTGGCGGAGATTGGACGGACGGAACGATGACGGATTTCAAGTGGCGCCATTTCCAGGGTGATGTGATCCTGTGGGCGGTGCGCTGGTATTGTCGCTATCCGATC